>JAFABT010000038.1 GCA_023425905.1 Actinomycetes bacterium
GACCTGCGCGCTCAGGTGCCCGAGCACAAGCCGGCCCGACGCCATCGCCTCGCATGCCGCGACCCCGTAGGAGCCGAGGCGCACCTGGTCGAGGACGACGTCGGCGTCGGCGAAGGCTGCGGGCATCCGTGCCGCGGGGACGCCGGACAGCTCGCGGTACTCGATGACGCCGTCGTCGTGCAGCTCGCGCAGGGTCGGGGCGAGCAGGTCGGTGCCCTTGAGCCACGGGTTCGACGGGGCGTGGACGACGACGGGGCGGTCGCGCTCGAAGGGCGCGGGGGCGCCCGCCCATCGGGGCGCGTCGACGACGACGGGGAGCCACGTCGCGCCCGGCACGTCGAGCAGGAGGTCGGGGGTGGAGACGAGCTGGCCCACCCCGTCGGCGGCGAGCGCCTCGATGCGGGCGAGGTTCGTCGCGGCCTGCGCCTCGAGCTGCGCGGTGAGCGCATGGCCGGGGTCGGCGAACGGGCTCGCGGGTTCGTGCACGGCGTGGCGCGACGGGAGCCGGACCTCCGAGCCGTGGGCGACCATCGCGACGGTGAGGCCGCGGGCGCGCAGCAGGGCGATCTCGCGGGCCGGGTCGTTGTCGTGGCGGCGGCCGAGCAGCGGGCGCGACGCCTCGAGGAGCACGTGCGTGAACGCGGCGAGGTGCGCCTCCTGGCGGCGCTGCCAGCGGCCCGAGTTCGCGTAGATCGCGACCGGGACGTCCTCGTCGACCTCGAAGGCGTAGCCGCCCGGGTTCCGGATCGCCATCGAGACGGCGCCGACGCCGGGGAGCCGCTCCGCCGCGCGGGCCCACCTGTGCCCCTGGCCGGCGAAGTTCGCGGGGCCGACGAAGAGCCGCACCGGGGCGCGGGGGACGGGCGCCGGGTCCGGGATGTCGGACATCCGGTAGCGGGCGTACGGCGGGGCGAGTCGTGCGCGCAGCGGCTCCGGCATCGTGCGGACGGCGAACGCTGCCGCGCGGGCGCGGAGGGTCGTCGACGGTGTCACAGTCACCACCACATCTTGTCGCGGACGTACCGGCGGAGCGTGCCTTCGCGGTCGAACGAGTCCCGGACCTGCGGCGTCAGCAGCGTCTCGGCGAGCCCAGCCGCAGCCCGCCGCCGCTGCCCCTCCACGACCTCGTCCGCGAACGCGCGGGTCCCGTCCCCGAGGGCGCGGGTCCCGTCCCCCAACGCGCGGGTTTCGTCCCCGAGGGCGCGGGTCCCGTCCCCGAGGGCGCGGGTCCCGTCGCCGAACACGCGGGTCCCGTCCCCGAGGACGCGGGTCCCGTCCCCGAGGACGCGGGTCCGGTCGCCGAACGCGCGGGTCCCGACAACCGCGTCGAGCACGTGTCGATCCGCGCGCGAGAAGGGCCGCAACGCGTCGCTCCCCCCGGGTGCCGCGGTCGCCAGCTCGAGCCACGACGACGCGAGCTCGCGCAGCAGCTCCGGTTCCCCCGCAGCCCAGTCCTCAGGTCGCGCTCGCCGCTCCACCGCACCGAGCACGTTGACCCGGAGCACGGTCACCGCGATGGCCCGCCGGGCCGAGGCCGGCAGCGCCTCGAGCCACGGCTCGGCCCGCAACGCGGTGATCGCGGTGAGCTCCTCCGCGAGCGGGCGACGCTGCAGCGTGACCCGCTCGGGCGCGTCGGCCCCGACGACGTAGGACGGCGCGTCGCGCGGCAGGTCGAGTCGCAGCCCGGAGAACCACAGGCGCCGCGTGAACGCGAGGTCCTCGCCGGTGCGCTGGCCCTCGGTAAACCGCAGGTCGAGGTCCTCGACGACCGAGCGGCGGACCAGCCCGAGCGGCGCCGATCGCGCGGCGAGACGGTCGCGGACGGGGTCGAGCGCCTCGCCCGAGCGTGGCCAGACCTTTCCAGTGAACGGCCTCACGAGCGGGTTGCGCACCCGGACGCCGTCGGCTCGACGCAGCGGCGCGAGCACCGCTGCCGAACTGCGGGCGTCGCCACATCGCGCCCAGGCGGTGATCGCGCCGGGCTCGAGATGGTCGTCGGAGCCGAGCACCGCGACGTAGCGTCCGGTCGCGGCGTCGAGGCCCGCGTTGAAAGGGCCCGCAGGGCTGGGCACCCCGTCCTGATGCTCGATCAGGCGGACCGCGCCGGTCTCGAGCGCCGCCGCGACATGCGGGTCGGCGGCCAGCACGGGCCGGACGGCGTGGGCTTCGAGCCCGTGGCAGACGACGGTGACACGGATCCCGGGATCGAGCGCGGACCGGGCGGCGCGGGCGACGTCCCTCCGGACATCGTGCACCGCGACGACGACGTCGACGAGCGGATCGCTCATCGCGCGTGCGGCTCGTCGGGGTCGGAAAGAGCGACCGGACCCGCGCCCTCGGCAGCCGTACCCGCGCCCTCGGCGACCGGACCCGCGCCCTCGGCAGCCGTACCCGCGCCCTCGGCAGCCGGGCCCGCGGGTTCGGCGAGGCCGGCTAGGGCCGCCTGGGTGGCGAAGTCCGGGACCGTGGCGACGAGGTCGTCGAAGGGGCCGCGGGCGGCGATCGTGCCGTCGCGCATGAAGCACACCTGGTCCGATTGTCGCACGGTCGATAGCCGGTGCGCGACGACGATGACCGTGACCTCCCCGCGCAGCTCGTCGATCGCGGCGGTCACGTCCGCCTCGGTCCGGGTGTCGAGCGCGCTCGTCGCCTCGTCGAGCACGAGCACAAGCGGGTCGGCGTAGAGAGCGCGCGCGATCCCGAGGCGCTGCCGCTGCCCACCCGACAGCGCGAGCCCACCCTCGCCGATCCGTGCGTCGAGCCCACCCTCGCGCGCGTCGACGACGTCGAGCAGCTGCGCCCGCGCCAGGCACGAGCGCACCCGCTCCTCGTCGTAGTCCGAGCCCCACGTGAGGGCGACGTTCTGCGCGACCGTTCCGTCGAAGAGCGCGACCTGCTGCGGCACGTACCCGACCCGTGACCGCCACGCCGCGAGAACGTCTTCGAGCGGCTGCTCGTCGAGGTGCAGCGACCCCCGCTGCGGCACGAGCAGCCCGAGCAGCACGTCGACGAGCGTCGACTTCCCCGCCCCCGACGACCCGACGAGCGCGACCGTCGACCCCATGGGCACGTCGAGGTCGATGTCCCGCACGGCCGGCGTCGACGACCCCGGGTACGTGAACGCGACGTCGCGCAGGTGGAGGGCGCGCGGCTCGGCGGCGAGCGGCTTGCGCCCGACGGTCTCGGCATGCGCGAGGTACCCCTCGGCCGCGGTGATGTCGAGGACGACGGCCTCGACGTTGGGGATGTTCGCGGCGATCGTCGTCATGACGGCCTGGAAGCTCGTCACCGCCGGCACCATGCGGAAGCCCGCGACGGCGAACAGCGCGACCGCGCCGAGGGCCGCAGCCTCACCGTCGATGACGTACGCCGCCCCGCCGACGAGGAGGAACCCCCCGATGATCGCGACCTCGACGACGAACTTGGGCAGCGCCCCGAGGAACGACAGCTCGGCGCGGGCCTTCGTCGTCGTCACCCGCTGGTCGTGGACGACCTTGGCGACCTCGCCCGCCTTGTCGGCGAGGGTGATCTCCTTGAGCGCACCGACCATCTCCGTCATGTGGCGCGCGACGGAGAACGACCGGTCCCGGTTGACCCGCCCGGCCCGGATCGCGCGCCGCGACACCCCGCGGTACATCGCGATCGTCACGAGCCCCAGGTAGAGCACCGTGATGCCCGCGGTGAGCGGCTGCGCGACGACGAGCACGACGAGCACCGACGCAAAGGTCCCGAGCAGCGACGGCAGCTGGGCGAGCGGCAGCAGGAACCCGGCGGTTGCGTTCGCGATGCCGACGTCGGCGAGCCGCACGAGCTGGCTCGTGTTCCGCGAGAGCCGGTCCGTCCACGGCGCACGGATGTACGCGTCGAACAGCCGGTCGCCGATCTCGAGCTCGTACGCCGCGAACCGGCGGGTGACGACCCACTGCAGCGCGATGCCGAGGACGCCCTTGAGCAGGATGAGGCCGGACACGGCACCGATGACGCCGACGTAGCCCGACGGGGCCACCTCGCCGACGAGCGGCAGGCTCACGGACGTCCCGGCGACCATCGGCCCCAGGGTCAGCGCGAGCAGCCCGAGAGCAGCGATGTCGAGCAGCGACAGCGCGGTGCTCGCGACCATGTACGCAATGAGGAAGCGCCGGGCCCGGCCGGGGAGCAGCGGGACGAGCCGCGCGGCCGTGCGCCAGATGAGCCTCATGGTGCTGTGCGGTCCTCGTCTCCGT
>JAFABT010000253.1 GCA_023425905.1 Actinomycetes bacterium
CACGGACACGACGGCACGGGCGGGGCGGCCGGTGCGCGCGGCCGTCCGGGCGAGCAGCGAGGCGGTGGTCGCCACGAGCCGGCCGCCGGTTGCGGCGAAGGGATGGCCGGCGGCGAGCGAGGATCCCGTGACGTTGAGGATCGACCGATCGACCGAGCCGAGGGCGGCGTCGAGGCCGAGGCGCTCGCGGCAGAACTCCTCCGACTCCCACGCGGCGAGGTGGGACAGGGCGGTTGCGGCGAAGGCCTCGTGGATCTCGAGGTGGTCGAGGTCGGCGAAGGTGAGGCCGTGCCGGGCGAGGAGGCGCGGGACGGCGTAGGCGGGTGCCATGAGGAGGCCCTCGTCGCCGTGGACGTAGTCGACCGCCGCGGTCTCGGCGTCGAGGATGTGCGCGAGCACGGGCAGGTCGTGCGCGGCCGCCCACTCGGGCGAGCCGAGCAGAACGGTCGAAGCGCCGTCGGTGAGCGGGGTCGAGTTGCCCGCGGTCATCGTCGCGGGGTCCGGGAGCCGGTTGCCGAACACCGTCTTGAGGGTGCTCAGCTTCTCGACGCTCGTGTCGGGGCGGAGGTTCTCGTCGCGGACGAGGCCGCGGTAGCCGGTGACGAGGTCGTCGAAGAAGCCGGAGTCCCAGGCGGCGGCGAGCTTGTGGTGGCTCGCGGCGGCGAGCTCGTCCTGCGCCTCCCGGCTGATGCCCCAGCGGGCCGTCGTGATGGCCTGGTGCTCACCCATCGACAGGCCCGTGCGGGGCTCATCGGTGCGCGGGGTCGCGGGGGCGAGGTGGCCGGGGCGGACCTTCGCGAGCACCGCGAGACGCTGCTGGAGGGTCTTGGCGCGCGAGGCCTTGAGGAGGATCGTGCGCAGCGGGTCCGAGAGGGCGATCGGGGCGTCGGACGTCGAGTCGACGCCGCCGGCGATCGCGGAGTCGATGCGGCCGAGGCGGATCTTGTCCGCGAGCCCGACGACGGCCTCGATCCCGGTCGCGCAGGCCTGCTGGACGTCGTAGGCCGGTGTCCGGGCGCTCAGCGCGGAGCCGAGCACGGCCTCGCGGGTGAGGTTGAAGTCGCGGGAGTGCTTGAGCACGGCGCCCGCGGCGACCATGCCGATCTGCTCGCCCTGCAGGCCGAAGCGTGCGACGAGGCCGTCGAGGGCGGTCGTGAGCATGTCGAGGTTGCTCGCGTCGCGGTAGGCGCCGCCAGCACGTGCGAAGGGGATGCGGTTTCCGCCGATGACTGCGGCGGGGATCGCACCGGGGGTGGGTGGTGTCGTCGGCACTGACGGTCCTCTCGCTCCGTTGCCAGAAGGTCTGTGCTGCCAGAAAGTCTGTCTGGCACCCACAGTACCTGATACTCTCAGTTTCGTGAGCCACGTCACATCGGAACCCGGCATGAAGGCCGACCAGGGCGTCGAGCGCGAGCAGGCCGCCGCCCTCGACGGCCGCTCCGCGCGCTGGGCCGACCATCGCGCCGCCCGCCGCGCCGAGCTCGTCCACGCGGCCCGCAGGGCCGTCCACCACAACGGCCCCGACCTCTCGATGGACGAGATCGCGGCCGCGGCCGGCACCTCCAAGCCGATCTTCTACCGCTACTTCGCGGACAAGACCGGGCTGCAGATGGCCGTCGGCGAGCGCGTCGTCGACGAGATGCACGCCGCGCTCGAGGACGCCGTGAGCGCCGCCTCGACCCCGCGCGACGGGCTGCGCGCGATGGTCGGCGTCTACCTCGAGATGGTCGCGTCCTCGCCGAACGTCTACTGGTTCGTCACCCGCCCGACGACCGAGAGCGCCTCGGCGCCGGTCGGGCACTTCATGGAGGCCGTCACCGAGATCGTCGCCGCCCCCTTCGCGCGCGTCCTCACCGCGTCCGACACCCCCGAGGGCATCGCCCAGGCGTGGGCGTCGGGCGCGGTCGGCTTCGTCCGCGGCGTCGGCGAGTGGTGGCTCGGCCGCAGCTCCGAGGGCGAGGTCCACGACCGCGACGAGGTCGCGGCCCGCGTCGCTGCCTGGCTCTGGGCCGGCCCTGTCGGCCTCCTCGCCCAGTCGTCACGTCCCACCACCACGGCGGCAACGGCGCCGCCCACCCCTGAGGAGCAGTCATGAGCACGACGACGCACCGCCGCCCCACGTCCTCCGTCACCCCCGCCCGTGTCGACGTCCCCCACCTCGAGCAGGTGCTGCTCGGGCGGTGGTCGGTCCTGCGAAGCAAGACGCGGGAGCTCGCCGCGGACCCCCGCCTCGTCCGCGACGACTCCCTGCCGATGGTGGAGCACCGTGAGCGGGTTCTCGAGCAGATGCGCATCCTCGCGACCGAAGGTGAGGTCCTCCGTGGCTTCCCGGTCGAGCAGGGCGGCGAGGCCGACCCCGGCGGCAACGTCGCGGGCTTCGGCGAGCTCGCCGTCGCCGACCCGTCGCTGCAGATCAAGGCCGGTGTCCAGTGGGGGCTGTTCGCCTCGGCGATCATGCACCTCGGCACCGAGCCGCACCACGAGCGGCTGCTTCCCGACGCGATGGACCTCACCGTCCCCGGCGCCTTTGCGATGACGGAGATGGGCCACGGCTCGGATGTCGCGAGCATCGCGACGACGGCCACCTACGACCCGGACACCGAGGAGTTCGACCTCCACACGCCCTTCAAGGCCGCGTGGAAGGCGTACCTCGGCAACGCGGCGACGCACGGCACGGCGGCCGTCGTGTTCGCCCAGCTCGTGACGAAGGGCGTCGGGCACGGGGTGCACGCGTTCTACGTCCCCATCCGCGAGGTCGGGGCCGATGGCGCGGCGGGGGAGTTCCTTCCGGGGATCGGCGGCGAGGACCACGGCCTCAAGGGCGGGCTGAACGGCATCGACAACGGTCGTCTGCACTTCACTCACGTGCGGGTCCCGCGCGCGAACCTCCTCAACCGCTACGGCGACGTCGCCGCGGACGGCACGTACACGTCGCCGATCGCGAGCCCGGGGCGGCGCTTCTTCACGATGCTCGGCACCCTCGTCCAGGGGCGCGTCTCGCTCACGGGCGCGGCGGTGTCGGCGGCGGAGATGGCGCTCAAGGTCGCCGTCACCTACGGCAACCAGCGGCGGCAGTTCGCGGGCGCCGACCCGCACAGCGAGACCGTCCTCATGGACTACCAGCGTCACCAGCGGCGGCTGCTCCCGCTGCTCGCGGAGACCTACGCGGCCCACTTCGCGCACGAGGAGCTCCTCCACCTCTTCGACGACGTGTTCTCCGGGCGCGCGGGTGAGGCCGGGACGACCGAGGGCGATGCGGCCCGGCAGGACCTCGAGACCCTCGCCGCGGCCTGCAAGGCGACGAGCACGTGGCACGCCCTCACGACCCTGCAGACCGCGCGCGAGGCGTGCGGCGGTGCGGGCTACATGACGGAGAACCGCCTCACGGGCCTGCACGCGGACCTCGACGTCTACGCGACCTTCGAGGGCGACAACACCGTCCTGCTCCAGCTCGTCGCGAAGCGACTGCTTGCCGACTACGCCGCCGAGCTCAAGGACATCGACGCTGGCGGCGTCGTGCGCTTCGTCGCCGACAAGGCTGCGGACGCCGCCTGGTACGGCACCCCGCTCGCGCGGGCGGTCCAGGCGGTCACCGACGTCCGGGACGCCCGCCGCTCGGCCCTCCACCTGCGCGAGGCCCAGCTGCAGCGTGACCTCCTCGTCGACCGGGTCGAGACGATGACGGCCGAGATCGCGGGTGCCCTGCGGCCGGCGACCAAGGCGAGCCGCGAGCGTGCGACGGAGATGTTCAACCAGAACCAGAACGCCCTCATCGAGGTGGCGCGCGCCCATGCGGACCTCGTCCTGTGGGACGCGTTCACGGCTGGGTTGGCGCGGATCTCGGACACCGGCACGCGCGAGGTGCTCACCCGGGTGCGGGACCTCTACGGCCTCGTGCTCATCGAGCGCAACCTCGCGTGGTACCTCATGCACGGGCGGATCTCGGGGACCCGGGCCCGCGCGGTCGGGTCGTACATCGACCGCCTGGTCGCGAAGCTCCGTCCGCACGCGCAGGACCTCGTCGACGCCTTCGGTTACGAGTCCCGGCACATCCGGGCGGCGATCATCGACGGGTCGGAGCAGCAGCGACAGGACGAGGCGCGGGCGTACCAGCGCGCGGCCCGGGCGGCGGGGACCGAGCCGATGCCGGAGAAGGCGCCGGCCAAGCGATAGGCGCATCTTTCGACATTTTCGGTCACCCCACGCATACTTGGACGAAACCCAAGTGACACGTGTCACCCCGGCCGTGTCCCCACCGGGTCCATCCAGCACACACCTCAATGGGGAGGCCGCCGTGCACGTACAGACCACCATGCCCGTCGCACCATCGAGACCGGGCGGGAGGGCCGGGCGTCGACGATCGGCGGTCCTCGCCGGGGCGTCCGCCCTGCTCCTCGCGCTCGTCCAGCTCGCCGTCCTGCCGCCGGGCGCGCACGCCGCGGACGACATCCGTGACGTCGGCGCAGGCAGTTACGCCGTCGGGACGCCCGCCGGCGGTGCCGTCCCGACCGGGTGCAACGAGGCACCCATCGCGAACCCGCGGGAGCACGTGACGGCGAACTTCCCCGCAGGCGCCCTCCCGACGAACGACTGGTGGACGTCGCTGCTGTGGCGCAAGTTCAACTGCGCCTCGGTGTCCGAGAACCTCATGGCGCACCCGCTGGCGTAC
>JAFABT010000199.1 GCA_023425905.1 Actinomycetes bacterium
GCCCCACACCGCGATCGCCGCCGCGGGCTCGGCCCCCGCGGGGAGCGCGAGCAGCGCGGGCACGACCGCGACGAGCCAGGCGAGGTCCGAGAGGAGGGCGAGATGTGCGCGGCGCAGCGCCGCGAAGCAGTACCGACTGAGGTCCTGGACGGCGACGACCGGCAGGACGAGGCCGAGCGCGACGAAGGCGCGTGCGATCTCCCCGGGGAACCACACCGCGACGACGACGAGCAGCGCCCCGAGGCCCGCTGACACCGTGGCAACGAGGCGCAGCGCTGCCCGCACGCCCGCCGCGAGCGAGACCGCGGGCCGCAGGACGAGCGGTTGCGCGAGGAAGGCTGCACCCGCGCCGACGAGCACCGCCGCGACCATCGCCACGAGGGAGAACGTGCCGAAGCGCTCGGTCGACGCCGCCCGGGCGACGAGGACGAGGACGAGGATGTTCGTGAGGCTCGTGACGCCCTGGTCCGCGACGGAGGCGGCCGCAGCACGCCAGCCGCCGAGCGGAGCGCGCCAGCCCGCAGGCCCGTCTCGCCGCTCCGCAGGGCCCGAGGTGCCCGGGGAGCCCGGCTGCACGGTTGCGCGCTCGTCTGCCGGCTCAGTACGCGCCGGCACCCGCGAGCACCGCCCTGCCGGTCTTCCACAGGATCATGAGGTCGACCGTGAGGGACCAGGAGTCGACGTAGCGCAGGTCGAGGCGCATGGCCTCCTCCCAGCTGAGGTCGGACCGGCCCGAGACCTGCCACAGCCCCGTGAGCCCCGGGCGCACCCGGAGGCGCCGGTGCGCGGCATCCGGGTAGTTCTCGACCTCGGACAGCAGCGGCGGCCGCGGCCCGACGAGCGACATGTCCCCGCGCACGACGTTGAGGAGCTGCGGCAGCTCGTCGAGGGAGAAGCGCCGCAGGACGCGCCCGACCCTCGTCACCCGCGGGTCCGCCTGCATCTTGAACAGGACGCCGTCCGCGTCGCTCTGCGCCCGCAGCGCCGCGAGCCGCTCCTCCGCGTCGACGACCATCGACCGGACCTTCCACATCGTGAAGGTCTTCCCGTCGATCCCCACCCGCGTCTGCGCGTAGAACGCCGGCCCCGAGGACGTGAGGCGCACGAGGAGTGCCGAGATCGCGATGACGGGCGCGGCCGCGAGCAGCAGCATGCTGCCGAGCACGCGGTCGAGCACCGCCTTGCCGATCTGCTGGCGCCGCGGCGCGTCGACCGCGACGGAGAGCATCATCGACCCGGCCGTCGGTTGCAGCGCGATGCGCGGACCGTCGTCGTCGACGAGGTTGGGGGCGACGACGAGGCGCGCGCCGACCCGGCCCAGCGCCCACGACAGCCGGCGCAGCGCCGGCGGCCCGTAGCCCGCGCCCGTGACGACGACGACCTCCACGGCATGGTCCGCGACCACCTGGACGACGTCCGCGGCACCACCGAGAACGGCCGCCCCGACGTCCGTCCCGTCGCCCGCGAGCTCCTCCTCCGGGTCGAAGCCGGGCACGCACACGCCCACGACGCGGAACCCCTCGTGCGGGCTCGCGACGAGCTCCTGCACGACCCGACCGGCCTCCTCCCGCTCTCCCACGACGAGCGTCGGCATGAGAGCAGAGCCCTCACGGCGGACGCGGTGCAACGAGCGGCGCCGCTGCCAGCGACCGCCCGACAGCAGCAGGACGAGCGCGGGAACGCCCACGAGGACGACGCTGCGCGGCACCGCGAGCTGAGCGAAGTACGCGAGTGCTACGAGCATCGCCGCGAGCACGAGCCCCGCTCGTCCGATCACCTGGAACTCACGGGGCCCCGCGCCCAGGGCCGCGACCTCGTAGCCGCCGAGCGCCGCGACGACGCACACGACGACGGCTGCGCCCAGCCCCGCCCACGACAGCGCCGCGGGCGTCGTGCCGATCGCGGTCGAGCCGGCGAGCAGGGCCGCGAGGAACGAGGTGAGCAGGTCGAGCAGGACGACGTCCCGTCGGTAGGTGAGCAGGATCCGGTGCCACTTCTCGGCCGCCTCGCGCGCGTCGGCGAGCGGGGCGCGCGGGACGACGGGCTGCGGCGACGCCCAGGAGCGACGCGGCTCGAGGCTCGCGCGTCGGCGGTCCCCCTGCTCGAGCGTGGAGCCAGCACGACCGTCGGCGATCAGAGTCATGGGCGTACCGTCCTGGACGTGTGTGGAGCAGCCCGACGTCGGCGTCAGATCACGGGTGCCTTCGAAGGCTATACGCACCGGTACGTAGGGGAAAGACCGGTATGCCCGTTTTCATCCGTTTGGCGCATCGCCCGGCCCGCGCCGCTCCCCGGGCTCGTCACGCCGGGGCGTGGAACCGCTGCTGCGCGGCGGTGAGCCCCTGGACGAGGAGCATCTCGACGGCGTCCGCCGCGGCGTCGAGCAGGAAGGGCAGCTCCTTGCGCTCGGTCGTGCCGAAGTCCTTGAGCACGAAGTCTGCGACGTCCATGCGACCGGGCGGCCGGCCGATGCCGACGCGCACCCGCAGATACTCCTTGGACGCGATCGCCCGGGTGACGTCGCGCAGCCCGTTGTGGCCGCCCTCGCCCCCGCCGAGCTTGAGGCGCACGTCCGCGAAGGGGATGTCGAGCTCGTCGTGGACGACGACGAGCCGCTCCACGCTGGACCCGAAGTACTGCGCGACGGCCTTGACGGGACCGCCCGAGACGTTCATGTACGTCGTCGGCTTGACGAGGACGACGCGGGGTCCGGGGGCGCCGCCCGGCAGCACGCCTACCCGGGCGTCCGCGACCTGCGCCCGCGCCCCGAAGGCGCGCGGGGTCGCGAAGCTCGCACCCGCGCGCGCCGCGAGCTCGTCGAGCACCATCGCCCCGACGTTGTGCCGGTTGCCCGCGTACTGCGGGCCCGGGTTGCCGAGGCCGACGACGACCCAGGGTCCTTCGCTCATCGCAGATCCTCCTCGGTCAGGGGCGGGCACCGGTGCGGCACGGCGCACGCCGACGCCCGGCCCCCAGGCAGG
>JAFABT010000208.1 GCA_023425905.1 Actinomycetes bacterium
GGGCACGGTCCCGGCACGGGAGGGCGCGGGCACGGCCGGGGCGCCGCCCGTGACGGGCCGGGTGCGCGTGATCGGGCAGGCCCCTGGCCTGCGCGAGGCTGCCGCGACGACGATCGACGTGGACGCGCGCGGGGAGCACGGCGAGGTGCTCGAGCACGTCACCGTCCTCGACGCGCCCGTCGTCGCGAGCGCGCGACGTGAGCTGCTCACGGTCGTGCGGGAGCAGAGCGTCTCGCGCACCCGGCACCGCTACGGGCACCTCGACAAGCACCCCGACGAGCACCTCGACGAGCGGTAGCTCCTGCGCACGGCGGGGGCGGGCGCGGACCAGCGGCGCCGACGACGCTCACAGCTCCTTGCGGAACACGTCCATGACGAGGTCGTCGCGCAGCGGGTCTCCGTAGCGGGCGTCGCCGTAGGGGTAGGGCGCCTGCGCCCCGGTGCGGGCGTAGCCGCAGCGTTCGTACCAGGCGATGAGCTCGGTCCGCACCGAGATGACCGTGAGCTCGGCCGTCGTCGATCCGAGGGCGCGCGCCTCGTCCTCGGCGGCCGCGAGCAGCCGACCGCCGAGCCCCGCGCCCTGCTGCTCGGGGTCGACGGCGAAGGTGCCGATGTAGCCGACCGTGCCCTCGCCTGCCGCGGCCTCGGGCCGCAGCGTGACCTGGCAGCAGCCGAGCAGACGGCCACCGGCGTCGCGCGCGAGGAGCATCGTCGTCCGCGGGTCCCCGAGCTCGTCGCGGACGAGGGCCGGGACCGCGCGCCGCCCTGCGACGAGGTGGGACTCGCCCGTCCAGCCCTCGACGCCGCGCGCCGCCCGGTAGGCCGCATCGAGCAGGTCGACGACCGCCTCGGCGTCCTCGGGCGTCGCACGGGAGAAGGTGACGTCGTCCACGGTCGGAGCGTAGCGACCGGACCTCGCCGGGGGTGTCCGACCCCGCCGGTACCGTCGTCGATGTGCAGCCCGACCTCACGTTCTCGCCGTCCCGGACGTCTACGTCGTGATGGAAGCCTCCCCGGAACACCCACCCCAGCGCCCACCCTTCGAGGCGGTCGTGACGCTCCACGGTGCCACCGTGCTGCGCGTGTGCCGTGCGCTGCTCGGCCCGCACGACGCGGAGGACGCCTGGCAGGAGTGCTTCATCTCGGCGCTCCGGGCGTACCCCTCGCTCCCGGCCGGTGCGAACGTCGAGGCGTGGCTCGTGACGATCGCCCACCGCAAGGCGATCGACTCGCTGCGTGCATCCGCGCGACGCGCACTGCCAGCCGGTGCCGGGACGGAGGCGGACGAGCTCGGGCGTCTGCGTCAGGCATCCCCCGGCGGCGCCGCGGGGCCAGGCGGCCTGACCGCAGCAGATCCCGCACACGCCGAGTCCGCCCGTGAGGTGTGGCGGGTCGTCGCGTCGCTGCCCGAGCGGCAACGTCAGGCCGTCGCCTACCGCTTCCTCGGCGGACTCAGCCACGCCGAGGTCGCCGCGATCGTCGGCGTCACCCCGGAGGCCGCGCGCCGCGCCGCGTCGGACGGCCTCCGGGCGCTCCGGTCCCGGCTCGGGGCCGACGCTGAAGCCGTCACCGTCCCACCCACCTCGAGGAGCGCACGATGACCGACGAGCCCATCCCCTCCGTCGCGGAGCGCGTGCTCGCCCCCTTGAGCGAGATCGACGACGCAGACCTCGTCCGGCTGCGTGCGGACTTCGTCCGCCGGGCCCACGACGAGGACCTCCTCGACATCGCCTACCGCGTCGTCGACAGCCCGGTCGGGCACCTGCTGCTCGCCGCGACCCGCCGCGGGCTGCTGCGCGTCGCCTTCGAGATGGAGGACCACGACGTCGTGCTCAGCACCCTCGCCTCGCGGCTGAGCCCGCGCGTCCTGGAGGACCGCGGCGCGCTCGACGACGCCGCACGCCAGCTCGAGGAGTACTTCGCCGGGATCCGCGACCACTTCGAGCTGGAGCTCGACCTCGCGCTCACGTCCGGCTTCCGTCGCGTCGTCATCGAGCACCTCGCGCGCATCCCCTACGGCACGACGCAGAGCTATGGCGAGGTGGCCTCGCACGTCGGCAACCCCGGCGCGGTGCGTGCGGTCGGCTCCGCGTGCGCGACCAACCCGCTCCCGCTCGTCGTCCCGTGCCACCGCGTGCTGCGCTCGGACGGAAGCCTCGGCGGCTACCTCGCCGGCCTGCCGACCAAGCGCGCCCTGCTCGAGCTCGAGGGGGTCGCGTGACCACCCAGCCGGACCTCGTCCGCGGCGAGGACGGGCTGCTCCGCCCCGCGTGGGCTGCCGCCGACCCGCTGCTCCGGGAGTACTACGACACCGAGTGGGGCATGCCCGTGCGGGATGAGCACGGCGTCTTCGAACGGCTCAGCCTCGAGGCCTTCCAGTCCGGGCTGTCCTGGGCGACGATCCTGCGCAAGCGTCCGGCGTTCCGCGCCGCGTTCGCGGACTTCGACCCGGAGCAGGTCGCGCGCTTCGACGACGCTGACACCGCCCGACTACTCGCGGACGCGGGCATCGTGCGCAACCGCGCGAAGATCGCCGCGACCATCACCAACGCGCGTGCGACCCTCGCGCTGCGGGATGCCGAGGGCCTGGCCGAGCTCGTGTGGTCGTTCCGGCCAGCGGTGACGCCCGCGCCCGCGTCCTATGCGGACGTGCCGAGCACGAGCCCCGAGTCCGTCGCGTTGTCGAAGGAGCTCAAGCGACGCGGCTTCGTCTTCGTCGGGCCGACGACGATGTTCGCGCTCATGGAGGCGATCGGCGTCGTCGACACCCACCTCCTCGGGTCCCACCGTCGCGGAACCTCAGGTGTGTGGGACGCGATGTCGCCTCCGGGCGGCTCACCCGTCGTCGGCGGCTGAGCGCTCTGCGGCTGCCCCGCCGGCGGCTGCTTCCCCGCTGTCGACGGGTGTGGCGGTGTCGACAGGGGTGGCGATACTCACCATCCAGCGGCCGCCGAACCGATCGGTCACCTGCCCGAACCAGTCGCCCCACGGTGCCATCGCGAGCGGCACCTCGACGATCCCGCCCTCGATGAGCCCCTCCCACCAACGGCGGAGCGTCTCCTCGTCGTCTCCCGTGAGCGCGATCGCGAGATCATCACCGACGGTGACCTCCGTACCCGTGGGGACATCCGCGGCCATGAGCGTGAGGCCCCCGGCGATGCCGTCGACCTGGCCGTGCATGATGAGGCTGGCGTCCTCCGGCCCGGCGCTGCCTGGCAGGTCTCCGAAGGGCATGAGGCTGAGGGTGCCACCGAAGATCTCGGCATAGCGCTCGAGGGCGGCGCGCGCCTGGCCCCGGAACGACAGGTACGGGTTGAGTGTGAGCGTCATCGCATCCTCCAGGTGGGTCGGGACGGTGCTTCCAGCGTGCACGCATACCCACCGACGCACCACCCAGACCTCACCGCCACACCGCCGAGTCCGCTGCTCTGTGCCCAACCCGCTGGTCCAGACCAGCAGGTTCGGCACAGACCAGCGTCTTCGCGGGGCCCCGGGCGGCCGGCCGCCCGGGGCCTGGTGCTAGAGGTTGCGCTGGGTCCAGGCGGTGATCGCCTCGCGGACCCGCGTGGCGCACGCCACCCCGCCGTAGGTCGCCGCGAACCGCTCGTCCGCGACGTACATGTCGGCGAGCGAGAGGTAGATGTCCCGCTCGGCCATCGGTCCGGGCTGGCCCGCGAGCCAGTCGTGGTGGGCGGCCACGGCGCTCTGGAAGTCGTCGCCCTCGGGGTCGCTGCCCGCCTCCGCGAGCTCGCGCAGCGCACCGTTGACCCGTGCCGATCGCGCAGCGAAGCCCTTCTTGTCCTCGGGGGAAAGCGCGTCCCACCACCGGGTGCTGCCCTCCCAGGCGTCGTCCCCCCAGCGTTCCCGGACCTCGCCCTCGTACCGGGTGTGGTCGAAGCCGTCGAGCATGGCGTCCATCGTGATCTGTCCTCCCTCGATGAGGTGCGCACGCGTGCGCTGCACCGAGGCGATCTGCCGGTCGATGCGTCCTTTCTCCTGCCGGAGCCACTCGACGTGGGCGTCGAGCGCAGCGGCCACATCCGTCTGCTTCGCGAGCACCTCGGCGATGACGGGCAGCCCGAGGCCCAGCTCGCGCAGCAGCAGGATGCGCTGCAGCCGGACGAGGGCGACGTCGTCGTAGTAGCGGTAGCCGTTGCTGCCGACGCGCGTCGGTGCGAGCAGCCCGATGTCGCCGTAGTGGCGCAGCGTGCGGCTCGTCGTCCCGGCGCGGCGCGCGACCTCGTGGATCGGCCACTCCATGACGTGCCTCCTCCCGTGCTGATGGCTCGACGCTACGGGTTGACGCAACGTCAAGGTCAAGCCCTGCGGCGGGCATATCCGGCCGCGGCCCCGTGTTGGGACCGAGAGTGCCCCGTGGCGTCCGCGGACTCCCCCGCCCCCGCCACGCCCCGACGAAGGCAGAGCCCATGACCGTCCCGCTGTCCCTCCTCGACCTCGCCCCGATCACCGAGGGGCAGGGCGTCCGGGAGGCGATCGCCGGCAGCGTGGCGCTCGCGCAGGCCGCGGAGGAGGCCGGGTACCGCCGGGTCTGGTACGCCGAGCACCACAACTTCCCGACGATCGCGTCGTCGGCAACGAGCGTCCTCATCGCGCACGTCGCCACCCACACCCGGACGATCCGGCTCGGCGCGGGCGGCGTCATGCTGCCCAACCACTCCCCGCTCGTCATCGCCGAGCAGTTCGGCACGCTTGCGAGCCTCCACCCGGACCGGATCGACCTCGGCCTCGGCCGCGCCCCGGGCACGGACCAGCCGACGACGCGGGCCCTGCGCCGTGACCCTGCCGCGGCCGACACCTTCCCCCAGGACGTCGTCGAGCTGCGCGCCTTTCTCAGCGACACCTCGCCGATCCCCGGCGTCGAGGCGATCCCGGGGCGCGGCACGCACGTTCCGCTCTACATCCTCGGGTCCTCGTTGTTCGGCGCCCAGCTCGCGGCGCACCTCGGCCTGCCGTACGCCTTCGCCTCGCACTTCGCCCCCGCGCAGCTCATGCCCGCGATCGCGGCGTACCGCGAGGGCTTCACCCCGTCGGCGCAGCTCGACGCGCCGTACGTCATCGCCGCGCTCAACGTCGTCGCCGCGGAGGACTCGGCCGACGCCCACCGCCAGTTCGAGGAGGCGCTGCGCGCCCGCGTCGTAGCGATGCTCACCCGTGGCCGGGGCGGAGAGCTCACGGCGGAGCAGGTCGACGCGATCATGGCGAGCCCGCAGGCCGCGGGCGTCGTCGACATGATGAGGTACACCGCGGTCGGCACGCCGGACGAGGTGGCCGAGTACCTCGAGCGTTTCGCGGGACGCACCGGCGCCGACGAGCTCATCGTCGCGCACCAGGCGCTCTCGGCAGAGGACCGCGTGACTTCCGTGCGTCTCACGGGTCCGCGCACGTCCGAGCGCTGACGCCCGTCCGGGGCCGCTCACCCGGCCGGGCCCGGTGCGCCGCAGGCGCCCCGCTCACCCGTCCGAGCGTTCGACCTGGCAACCGAAGACGACCGACGCGTCGGTGAGCGCGAACTGAAGCACCGGCCGACGACGAGCGAGCCAGCCAAGCGGGCCCTCGGCCGCGATCTGCCACGTCCCCCGCAGCCCCCGCACCCGGGCGGTGACGCGGTTCGTCGAGACGATCGCCCCGCCGCCGGTCGTGCGCTGCGCCGTGACGAGCGGGACCGAGACGTGACGCGGCAGCAGCCGCGCCCCCCGGCGCCCCGCGAGCCGCAGCAC
>JAFABT010000312.1 GCA_023425905.1 Actinomycetes bacterium
GGCCTCGAGCACGGCGAGGACGTCTCCGCCGAGCTCGGCGGACCGCCCGGCCGCGTGGGCGGCGGGCGCGAGCGCGTCGACCATCGTCTTCTCGCCGGTCTCGGCACGGCCCCGAGCGGCCACGCCCTCGAGCATGGCCTCGACGAGGGCGACGACGCCGAAGGAGTCGAGCACGGCCGCTCCGGACACCTTCGACGCGCGCAGGAACGCGGTGCCGTAGAGCGGACCAGCCGCCCCGCCGACCGTGCTCATCACGGTGGTCGCGGCCGTGACGAGGACGTCCCCGACGGTCTCGCGCTCCCGGCCTGCGTCCGCGAGCCGCTCGACGGTCGCAGAGAAGCCCCGCACGAGGTTGTCCCCGTGGTCTCCGTCACCGATCGCCCGGTCCAGGTCGCACAGCTCCTCGCGCCGCTCGGCGACGGCATGGGCGATCTCCCGCAGCCAGCGCTCGGCCCAGGCAGCGTCTGCAGTCACGGCAGCCACCGTGGTCCTCCTTCGTCGACGGCGCGCATCATCGGGTGAGCGCCGGGGTCCGTGCGGGAGCGTCCCACAGCGCGAGCGTCTCCGGGTCGAGCACGAGGACGCTCAGCGAGACCCCCGCGGTGTCGAGCGATGTGACGAACGACCCGACGAGCGAACGGGTCACGACGAGGCCGCGACGCCTGAGGGCCGCGACGGCGCTGCCGTGCACGAGGTAGAGCTCACCCGGCGAGGTCGCCCCGAACCCGTTCGTGAGGAGCAGGACGTCCGCACCGGCGACGGGCCCGCCGACCTCGAGGTCGTCGACGATGGCGGTGACGAGGCGCTCGACGAGGGCGTCGGCGCGGGCCGCAGGCTCACGGTGCCGACCCGGCTCGCCGTGGATGCCGACGCCGACCTCGATCTCGTCGGGGGGCAGGTCGATCATCGGGCGCCCGGTCCGCGGCATCGTGCCGGGGCGTAGCGCGATCCCCATCGTCCGGACGCGGGAGGCCGCGCGCTCGGCGACCGCAGCGACCGCCTCGAGCCCGTCACCCCGCTCGGCCGCTGCGCCCGCGATCTTCTCGACGAGGAGCGTCCCGGCGACACCGCGTCGACCGGCCGTGAAGGTCGAGCTCTCGACCGCGACGTCGTCCGCGACGAGGACGGTGCGGACCTCATGGCCGGCGAGCTCGGCGAGCTCGACGCCCGTCTCGGCGTTGAGGACGTCGCCCGTGTAGTTCTTCACCACGACGACGACGCCCTCCCCCGCGTCGGCGTGGGCGACCGCGGCCGCCCACCGGTCCGGGGTCGGGGCCGTGAACAGCGGGCCGGGGACCGCGACGTCGAGCATCCCGACCCCCACGAGCCCGGCGTGCAGCGGCTCGTGACCCGAACCGCCCCCGCTCACGAGGCCGACCTTGCCCCGGACCTGGCCGGCTGCACGCACGACGAGCGTGTCGTCGTCCGACAAGGACACGAGGTCGGGGTGCGCGAGGGCGAGCCCTCGCAGCTGCTCGGCGACGAAGACGTCAGGGTCGTTGCGCAGGACGTGCACGACTACGCCCTGCCCAGGAGGTGACGGGCGTCGGCGACCATCGTCACCGAACCGGTGACGAGGACGCCCGCTCCGAGGGTGTCCTCGTGCTCGGAGAGCTGGACGGCGGTGTCGATGGCCGCGTCGAGGCGATCGACGACGTGGACGCGGTCCTCGCCGAACACGTCCCGCGCGATCTCGCCGAGCTCCTCGGGGTCGAGGGCGCGGTGGGAGGAGGACCGGGTGACGACGACGTGGGCGAGGACGGGCTCGAGCACCGAGAGGATCCCCTCCGGGTCCTTGTCGTCGAGCACGCCGATGACACCGACGAGGGTGCGGAAGTCGAAGGCCTCCTCGATCGTCGCGGCGAGCGCGAGCGCGCCCGCGGGGTTGTGCGCGGCGTCGACGAGGACGGCCGGGCTCACTCGCGCGAGCTCGATGCGTCCCGGGGACGTGACAGTGGCGAACGCCTGCCCCACGGCCTCCGCCGAGAGCGGCGCGCCGTCGGACAGCAAGGCCTCGCCCGCGACGAGGGCGAGCAGCGCGTTGTGGGCCTGGTGCTCCCCGTGCAACGGCACGAAGACGTCCGCGTAGACGCCGCCGAGCCCGCGCAGCGTCATGAGCTGACCGCCGACTGCGAGCTGCCGCTCGAGCACCGCGACCTCGAGGCCCTCCCGGACGAGGCGCGCGCCCTGCTGCGCGGCGACGTCACCGACGACCGTGAGGGCCTCCTCGCGCAGCTCGCCCACGACGACCGTGGCGCCCGGCTTGATGATGCCCGACTTCACCTCCGCGATCTGCTCGATCGTGTCCCCGAGGTAGCGCTCGTGGTCGAGGGCGACCGAGGTGACCACCGCCACCTCGCCGTCCGCGACGTTCGTCGAGTCCCACGACCCGCCCATGCCGACCTCGAGGACGGCGACGTCGACGGGCGCCTCCGCGAAGGCGACGAGGGCCATGACCGTGAGCACCTCGAAGAAGCTGAGCCGCGACTGGCCGGCGGCCCCGAGCTCGGCGTCGACGAGGTCGACGACCGGGGACACGATGCTCCACACCTCGACGAAGGACTCGGGGCTGATGGGCTCACCGTCGATCGCGATGCGCTCGCGCACGTCGGCGAGGTGCGGCGACGTGAACAGCCCCGTCCGCAGGCCGTGCTCTCGCACGAGGCGCTCGGCCATCCGGGCGGTCGACGTCTTGCCGTTGGTCCCCGTGACGTGGATGACGCGGTAGGCGTGCTGCGGGCTGCCGAGCAGGTCGACCGTGCGGCGCACCCGGTCGAGGGTGGGGTCGAAGTCGTGCTCGGGGGTGCGCGCGAGGATCTCGGAGTAGATGCGCCGGGCCTCGGCGAGCTGCTGCGGGTCCTGCTCGGGGCGAGAGTGCATGGCCCCAGTCTCCCCCACCCCACGGGCGGCACGTGAGCTACGTTCGGTCCCATGTCGCACATGTCCGCCTCACTCCGGTTGCTCCGCCGCAGCCTCACCGCCGTGTGCGGCACCCTCGCGCTCGCCGTGGCCGCCGCCGTCCCCGCGCACGCCGTCACGCCCGACGAGCCGCGCCCGGCCGCCAGCGCAGCAGCGGTCCGCACGACGGTCGTCGGCACGGGAACGGCCACGTCCTGCACCTACGCGCGCCTCGCCAAGGCCGTACGCCGCGGGGGCGACATCTCCTTCAACTGCGGACCGCGCCCCGTGACGATCGTCGTGAAGAAGACCCTCGTCGTGTGCAACACGCACAGCTGCGCCCACGCCTGGAACGGCGGGCGACCCGTGTCGAGGGTGAAGATCGATGGCGGCGGGCTCGTCACCCTGAGCGGCGGCGGCAAGCGCGGGATCCTCTACGCGAACACGTGCGACCCGAAGCTCGGGTGGGTCGACGCGCGCTGCGACCGGCAGAAGTTCCCCCACGTCATCCTCACCGACCTCACCCTGCGCAACGGCAACGCGACGAAGGGTCCCGCGTCGTACCAGGGCGTCCTCGGCGGTGGAGGCGGCGGTGCGGTCGCCATGCGCGGCGGACGGCTCACCGTGCGGGACTCGACCTTCACGGGCAATCGATGCATGACCCGCCACTCCGACGCCGGTGGGGGGGCGATCCGGGTCACGGGTCAGCGCGTGACGGCGCGCATCATCGACTCGACGTTCACGAAGAACCGGTGCGCGAACGGTGGTGCGCTCTCCGCGCTCGGCGCCCCGATGCTCGTCGACGGCTCGACGTTCACCCGCAACCGCGCGACCGGGAAGGGTGCGTCGTCGGGCAAGGGCGGCAACGGCGGCGCGATCTACTTCGACGGCACGCGGCAGGACGTCCGCGTCGTCGACTCCCGCATCCAGCGCAACGTCGCCCCGGAAGGGGGCCCCGGCATCTTCTACGTGAGCAACGACCGATCGGGATCTGTCTCGATCGTCGGCACACGGATGACGAAGAACACCGGGGCCCGCTTCTGGACGGGCAAGACGACGAGCATCTTCTTCCTCGGCAAGAAGCTGACGACGAAGCGCTCGACGATCAGCTGACGGCGCGCACCTGGGCGGTGAGCTCGCCGCCCTCGATGACGGTGAGCTCGACGACGAGCGTCTCGCTCGTGATGAGCTCACGGTGCGCCTCGACGGCCGCGAGCCGGACCGCCGGGACGGTGAGCGTGAGCGCGATGCGGTCGGAGACCTGCAGGTCGGCTGCCTTGCGCGCGTCCTGGACGGCACGCACGACGTCGCGGGCGAAGCCCTCGGCCTCGAGCTCGGGGGTCACGGTCGTGTCGAGGAGGACGAAGCCGCCGCCGGGCAGCACTGCCGCCGCGACGTCGCTGCCTGCGCTCTCCGCGACGACGGTGGCGAGCTCGTACTCGGCGGGCTCGAGCGTCACAGGACCGGCGTCGGTCGCGACGACGACCGTACCTGCGGCGTCCTGCGACCACGCGCCTGACTTCGCGGCCTTGATCACCGCCTGGACCCCGCGGCCCAGGCGAGGACCGGCCGCTCGCGCGTTCACCGTGAGACGCGTCTCGACGCCGTAGTCGGCCGCGCCGTCGTCGCCCAGCCGCGCCGCGTCGACGAGGCGGACCTCGCGGACGTTGAGCTCGTCGGCGACGATCGCCTCGAAGGGCCCGGCGAGCCGCTCGGCGTGCGGGACGACGACCGTGAGCGAGCGCAGCGGCTGACGCACCCGCAGGGCGTGGGCCTTGCGCAACCCGAGGCTCGCCGAGGCCACCGTGCGCACGGTCTCCATGACGGCGACGAGGTCGCCGCCGTCGGACGTCGTCGCCCGCGGGAACTGCTCCGCGTCGGGCCAGTCCGTGAGGTGGACGGAGCGCTCGCCCGTGAGGCCGCGGAAGATCTCCTCGGTCGTGAGAGGCAGCAGCGGCGCGGCGACCTTGCTCAACGTGACGAGCACCGTGTGCAGGACGTCGAACGCGACATGGTCCTCGTCCCAGAAGCGCTGGCGCGAGCGCCGCAGGTACCAGTTGGTGAGCATGTCGATGAATGAGCGCACCGTCTCGCATGCCGCTGGTACGTCGTAGGCGTCGAGCTGCGCCTGGACGTCGCGCACGAGGTCGCCTGTCGCCGCGAGGACGTAGCGGTCGAGCACGTCGCCGGACTCGGTGCGCCACTGTGCGGCGTAGCCCGCCCCGCCGTGCGCGGCATTCGCGTAGAGGGCGAAGAACGAGTAGGCGTTCCACAGCGGCAGCACGACCTGGCGCACCCCGCCCCGGATGCCCTCCTCGGTGACCACGAGGTTGCCCCCGCGCAGGATGGGGCTCGCCATGAGGAACCAGCGCATGGCGTCCGACCCGTCGCGGTCGAAGACCTCGGCGACGTCGGGGTAGTTGCGCAGCGACTTGCTCATCTTGCGACCGTCCGAGCCGAGGACGATGCCGTGCGAGACGGACGTCCGGAAGGCCGGGCGGTCGAAGAGCGCGGTCGCGAGCACGTGGAGCGTGTAGAACCAGCCGCGCGTCTGCCCGATGTACTCGGTGATGAAGTCGCCCGGGTAGTGGTGGGCGAACCAGTCGGCGTTCTCGAAGGGGTAGTGCACCTGGGCGAACGGCATCGAGCCGGAGTCGAACCACACGTCGAGGACGTCGGGGATGCGGCGCATCGTCGACGCGCCGGTCGGGTCGTCGGGGTTCGGGCGCGTGAGGTCGTCGATGAAGGGGCGGTGGAGGTCGACCTCGCCCCTCTCGTTGACCGGGAGGCGACCGAAGTCGGCCTCGAGCTCGGCGAGCGAGCCGTACGCGTCGACGCGCGGGTAGGTTGGGTCGTCGCTCACCCACACCGGGATCGGCGTGCCCCAGTAGCGGTTGCGGGAGATCGACCAGTCACGCGCACCGGAGAGCCACTTGCCGAACTGGCCGTGCTGGATGTGGTCCGGGACCCAGGTGATGTCCTCGTTGAGCTCGACCATGCGGTCGCGGAAGTCCGTGACGCGCACGAACCAGCTCGACACGGCCTTGTAGATGAGCGGGTTCCGGCAACGCCAGCAGTGCGGGTAGGAGTGCTCGTAGGTCTCGTGGCGCAGGACGACGGCGCGCCGGGACGGGTCGACGGCTGCGAGCGGCCCCGTGCCGGCCTTGAGGTCGGCGATGACCTCCTTGTTCGCGTCGAAGACCTGCTGGCCGGCGTAGTCGGGCACGCTCGCGTCGAAGCGGCCCTTCGCGTCGACGGGGACGACGGGCCGGATACCCGCGGCGTCGCAGACCGCCATGTCGTCCTCGCCGAAGGCCGGGGCGAGGTGGACGATGCCCGTGCCGTCCTCGGTCGTCACGAACTCGGCGACGAGCACCTGGTGGGCGGCCGGGTTCTCCGGGTCGCCGTGGAAGTACGTGAAGGGCGGGGTGTAGCGGGTCCCCGCGAGCTCCGAGCCGAGGACACGACGCACGACGTGCGCGTCGGCGTCCTCGCCAAGGTCGAGCTCCTTCGCATACGCGCTCAGACGAGCCGCACCGAGGACGACCTGCTCCCCCGCGAGGACCGAGCCCTCGCCCGGGGCGACGACGACGTACTCGACGTCGGGCCCGACCGCGAGCGCGAGGTTCGACGGGAGGGTCCACGGCGTCGTCGTCCACAGCAGGGCGAGCTCGCCCGAGGCGAGACGCACGCCGACCGTGAGGGCCGGGTCCTGCCGCGAGGCGTAGACGTCGTCGTCCATGCGCAGCTCGTGGTTCGACAGCGGGGTCTCGTCACGCCAGCAGTACGGCAGGACGCGGTAGCCCTCGTACGCGAGCCCCTTGTCGTAGAGCTGCTTGAAGCCCCAGAGCACCGACTCCATGAAGGTGACGTCGAGGGTCTTGTAGTCCTGGGAGAAGTCGACCCAGCGCGCCTGGCGGGTGACGTACTCCTCCCACTCCTTCGTGTAGCGCAGGACGGAGGTGCGGCACGCCTCGTTGAACGCGGCGATGCCCATCTCCTCGATCTGGGACTTGTCCGTGATGCCGAGGACGCGCTCGGCCTCGAGCTCGGCGGGCAGGCCGTGCGTGTCCCAGCCGAAGCGGCGCTCGACCCGGCGGCCCCGCTGCGTCTGGTAGCGGCCGACGAGGTCCTTCGCATACCCGGTGAGGAGGTGGCCGTAGTGCGGCAGGCCGTTCGCGAAGGGCGGGCCGTCGTAGAAGACGAACTCGTTCTCGCCGTCGTCACCCGCCGGGCGCTGGTCGATCGAGGCCTGGAACGTGCCGTCTGCGGCCCAGTGGGCGAGCACGTCGGACTCGACGGCGGGCAGGTCGGGCGAGGCGGGGACACCTGCGGAGGGGCGGTGCAGCGGGTAGACCATCGTGGTTCGGCTCCAGGTCGGCTGTCGGCGACGAGGGGACGACGCGACCGTGCTCGACGGCGCACCGCGGTACCACCCCACTTGCCGGGCGCCGCACGGGGCGACGGCCGACCACTTGAGCTCCCAAGGCTGTGACGGGCCCACCCGTCCGGTTCTACTGGGGCCGTGCGCGTCCCGCTGCTGCGGATGCGTGCGCGTCCTGTTCTTCCGGAGGCTCGCCGGTGATCGCCGGGTCGACGCCTGTGGGCGCCACTCTACCCGGCCGCCCGACGTCGCCGGGAGCCGTCACAGGTAGAGCTGCGGGTCGAACTCGTCGAGCGGGATGATCCTGATCCGCGGCAGGCGCACGTTGAAGGCAGCGACGTCGTACTCGAGGTCAAAGGTCTCCAGGCCGCGGGACGTGAGCCCGGCGAGCGAGGTCGAGGTGAACTCGCGGAACGCCATGAGTCCGGTGCGGCGGTCCGGGTCGTCGACGAGGGCCGCGAGCTCGTCGGCGAAGTCACCGTCGTGGCTCACGAGCATGACGTCGCTGTCGCGGTCGACGAGCGCGTCGAGCGTGCGCTTGATGCCGATGTCGACGACCTTCTCGTACGACTCCCCCGACAGCGGGACGGGGGTGAACCCGATCGCCATGAGCGCCTGGATGAACGACATCGGCAGCGAGCCGTTGGACGCGTTGAGGAAGAACAGCCCCTTGACCGGCTGCGACCAGCGCTGCTCGGCGAAGCCGAGGATCCGCTCCCAGCGCGGGCGCTGGTCAGGGGTCGGCTTCGCGCTGAGGATCGAGCCGCCGAGCGTCGCGTCGATGTTCTCGCCGTCGACGACGACGTACGTCGTGCGCGCGGATGCGTCCTGAGTCATCACTCCAGCGTACGTGCTCGCCGCACCGGCCGGTCGCGGAGGCCGCCCGGCGCGCGTCAGGCCTTGGCAGCTACCGTGACGTCGTGAACTCCCCCGCTCCTGCGGCGCCCGCGCCCGCGCTCACCCGCCCCCACACGGTCACGACGAGCGCCGCGCCGCTCGTCCTTCTCGACCTCGACGGCACGCTCACCGACTCCGCGCCCGGCATCATGCGCTGCGCCGCGCACGCGTTGCGCACGATGGGCCGGCCCGTGCCGAGCACGGACGAGCTGCGGCGGTTCATCGGGCCCGGCATCAGCGAGTCGCTGCTCGCGCACGGGGTCACCCCCGAGCTCCTGCCGGAGGCGGTCGCCGCCTACCGCGAGGAGTTCGCGGCCGGCGGGATGTTCGAGAACTCCCTGTTCGACGGCGTGGCGGACGCACTCGTGGCCCTGCGGGACGCTGGGTGCACCCTCGGTGTCGCGACCTCGAAGCCGCACCGCTTCGCCGTGCCGATCTGCGAGCGCTACGGCCTCACGGACCTCGTCGACGGCGTCTGGGGCGCCCCGCCCGATGACGTGCCCTCGTCGAAGGCCACCGTCGTCGCCGACGCGATCGCATCGTTCGCGCGTGACGGGCGCTTCCCGGGCGCGGCACGCACCGTCATGGTCGGAGACCGGGAGCACGACGTCCACGGGGCGGCCACCCACGGCGTCGTGTGCCTCGGGGTGCGGTGGGGCTACGCCGATCCCGGGGAGCTCGACGCCGCAGGCGCGATCGGGGTCGTCGAGCAGCCCGCCGACCTCGCGAACGCGGTTCTGGAGCAGCTCGGCCTCGCGTGAGCGACGCGCACGCGTCGCTCACCGGACCGAGGCGCCCGCGTCAGCCCCAGGCGAGCAGGGCGGCGACCTGGACGAGCGGAGCGTTCCAGTTGATCGTCAGCTCGTTGACGCCGTAGGCCTCGATGTGGTCGACGAAGCACTGCTGTGGCGGCAGCCCCGCGACGCGCGTGCCTGAGATCGGGTCGGGCGTCAGCGAGTTCGGCCCGCCGCTCACGGTTCCGGGCGGCGGATGCGGGAGGTCGGGATCCGCCTGCGCCGCGTACCACCGGCTGTGCTGGTTGCGGACGTCGTCGACTCCGTAGCCCGTGACGTAGGAGAGCCCGAGCGCGTTCCTGCCGAGCAGGTAGTCGATCCCACCCGCGAGACCGTCACGGAACCGGTCCTCCCCCGTGAGGTCCGCGGCGGCGCCGAGCACGGTGAGCAGGTTGAGCACAAGGCCGTTCGAGCCCCAGTCGTAGGCCCCGTCCCGCGGGGCGTACGGGTGCCCGAAGGGCTGGGCCGCCTGGGCCGCGAGCAGCGCGTCGGCGGCTGCGACGACGCTCGCCCGCACCTCCTCGAGGTCGTCGAGCGAGTTCGGGACGAGCGCAAGGTCGATCCGCGCGAGCGCCGCGACGTCCTGCCAGTCGTAGCCCTCCGGCTCGAAGGCGTGGGCCCGGCCGGTCACGTGGAAGGGGTTGGCCTGCAGGTGGGTCGCATACTCCTGCTCGCCCGTCGTGAGGAAGAGCTCGACCGCGGCCCAGTAGCGCTCGTCCTCGACGAGGAGGTCGTCGTACGGCCCGCCGCCGAAGTTGTCGAGCACGTTCGTGTCGGGGGCGAGCACCTCGGGGTGGGCGAGCGCCGCGGCGTACGCGTCCCGTGCGGCGGTGAGCAGCTCCGCGGCGAAGGCCGGGTCGTGCTCGCCGAAGACGCGCGCACCCTGGGCCGCCGCGGCCGCGACGTTCAGCGTCGCCGCGGTCGAGGGCCGGTGCAGGTACCGGAGCTGGTCGTCGAGGTGGGGAAGGGTGGGGATCGGTGTCCAGCGCTCGTCGTGCACCTTGTGGTGGTAGAGGCCTGCGAGCTGCTGACCGGCGGGGACGCGCATCCGGAGCATCCACTCGAGCTCCCAGCGGGCCTCCTCGCGCAGCGCGTCGAGGAAGCCGTCCGGGGCGCGGCCGGCGAGGCGCTCGTGCGTGCCGAGCAGCTGGGCCACCGCGATGCCGCCGTTGACGACGTACTTGCCCTGGTCGCCCGCGTCGTACCAGCCGCCGCTCACGTCGAGGACGTGGTCGTCGGTCCAGCCTTCGTACAGGTCACGCCCGTAGTCGGTCCGCGCACGACCGGCCGGGAGGCACGCGACCGCCGTGTCGCCGCCGTGGGCGCACGAGGCGACGTGGCCGGCCGGACGCGCGTAGGCGGGGCCCGCGACGTCCGCGCCGATCTCGACGCCGCTGCGCTGCAGGTGGAAGAAGCGCAGCGCGTCCGCTGCGAGCGGGGCGTAGAGGTCCGCGCTCACCCGCACGGCAGCGACCTCGCCGTCCACGTGCAGATGCGCGTCGCCGACCGCACGCCCGGGCGCGCGCAGCTCGATCGTGTGGACGTCGAGGCCCGCCGAGGCGTCGTGCCCGCGCGGCACGGTCACGCCCTCGGCGACGACCTCGTCGCCCGCCTCGAGCCGCCAGGGCAGCGGCTCGCTCGCGGCGGACACGAGGGTCGCGGCCAGGGGACGGTCGGGGAGGTAGCCGTGCTGGTTGACGCGCAGACGCGAGGAGGAGGTCACCCGGACACCTTAGAGAAGTCCGCGACCGCGCACCCAGGACCTGCCACCTCGCGGGCCGTCACGTCCCGGGCGTCCGGGCCACCTGGGTGTTCGACACCTGTGCCCGGGGCCGCAGGATCATCGTGTCGACGTTGACGTGGTGGGGCCGGGTGAGCGTCCACACGATCGCGTCGGCGACGTCCTCGGCCACGAGGGGCCCGCCCACGACGCCGTCGTAGACCGCTGCGGCCCGCTCGGCGTCACCACGGAAGCGCGTGAGGGAGAACTCCTCGGTCGCGACCATCCCCGGGGCGATCTCGACGACGCGCACCGGTTCGCCGACGAGCTCGAGCCGCAGCGTCGTCGCGATCGCGCGCTCGGCGTGCTTCGCCGCGACGTAGCCCCCGCCGCCCGGGTACGTGTCGTGCGCCGCGGTCGACGTGACGACGACGACGTCGCCGCGCCCCGACGCCCGCAGCGCGGGCAGGAGGGCCTGGGTCACCCGGAGCGTGCCGAGCACGTTGACCTCGTACATCGCACGCCAGTCCGCGAGCGCCCCGGACGCGACCGGGTCCTGCCCGATCGCACCGCCGGCGTTGTTGACGAGGGACGTGAGGCCGCCGGTCGCCTCGACGTGCGCGACGAGACGGGCGACGTCCGCGTCGGAGGTGATGTCGACGCCGAGCACCTCGGCGCCCGTCTCGGCCGCGAGGGCGGCGAGCCGGTGCTCGCGGCGCGCCACCGCGAGCACCCGC
>JAFABT010000367.1 GCA_023425905.1 Actinomycetes bacterium
GTGCCGCGCGCGGGCTTCGCGGCCAGGTGCTGCCACCGCGACGCGAGCAGGGCAGCGACCACGAGGGGGACCCACGCGGTGTCGATCGCCCAGTCGTAGACCACCGGGTCCGTCAGGCCCAGCACGAGCAGGACGAGGCCGAGGGCCGTCAGGCCGACATGAGTCACCCCCCCGGCGCCATGGTGTGAAGATGGCCCGCGCCGGGCTGTAGCGCTGCGTGGCGCACCAGCGGGTCAGCGCACCAGCCGCACCTGCGCGAGCCCGGTCTCGTCCTCGTCGAACCGGGCACCGTCGGGCCGGAACCCGTTGCGCTCGTAGAACCTCCGTGCCCTGGGGTTGTCCTGTGCGACCCAGAGCTGCGCTGGCCGACCCGGGGCGACGACGGCGTCGAGCAGCTCCTGGCCGACGCCGGTTCCGTGCTCGGCCGAACGGACATAGAGCGACAAGAGCTCGGCGTCGCGCACCGGCAGGTGCTCACCCACCTGGCGTCCGGGCCCTCCGATCGCGAACCCGACGACGCTCCCCACGACCTCTGCCACAGTGACGTCCGCGCCCTCGCCCAGCCAGTGCCGCCACGCGTCGACGCGTCGCTCGAGAGTGTCTGACTCCCAGTGCGCGGCGGGGAGGAGCGCTGAGTACGTCTCGACCCACGAGGCGTGATGGACGCTCGCGCACGCATCGGCGTCCGCGAGCACCGCACGACGCAGCGACGTGGGAGGGCGAGATCCGGGCACCGGCCCATCGTCGCGCGTCGTCGGCTGCCGCGCTCCCAGATTTCTGTGGCGCCTCGGGCCCGCGGACGGCAGGCTCGGCCTCGTGCACGCCGAGCAGGTGACCATCCGCCGCGCCGAGCCGTCCGACGCCGACAGCGTGCGGCGCCTCGCCCGCGACTTCGCGACGTCGTACGCCCTCGATGACGCGGCCTTCGACCGCACCTACCCGGCACTGCTGGCCGCCGATGACGCTTTCGTGCTCGTCGCGGCGACTCCCGAGCTCGGCGTCGCCGGCTACCTCGTGGCGCACGCGCACCGCACCTTCTACGCCAACGGCCCGGTCGCCTGGGTCGACGAGGTCATGGTCGACGAACGCGCCCGCCGCCTCGGCATCGGCCGAGCCCTCCTCACCGCCGCCGAGGACTGGGCCCGCACGGCCGACGCCCGCTACCTAGCCCTAGCCAGCCGCCGCGCCGGCCCCTTCTACCAAGCCCTCAACTACGAAGACTCGGCAGTCTTCTACAAGAAACCCCTCACCTAGCCCCCCCCCGCCCCGCGGCCCCGTCCCCCGCGCACCCTCCACCGACCCCGCTGCTCTCCGCCGAACCCGCTGGTCCAGACCAGCGCGTTCGGCACAGACCGGCGCGCTCGCGGGTGAACCGCACGCAGGCGAGCCCCAGCCCGAAGGCAGCTCCCGTTCAGACCTGGCGCCAAGATCTCCAGACCTGGCGCCGAGCCCGCTGATTTGGGCCGAGACCGCTGGTTGAGACCCGCGGGTTCGGCACAAAGCAGCGCTTTCGCGGGGCGGGGCGGGACGGCGGGGGGACGGGCAGGTCACCGGGACGACGAAGGCCCCGGATCGTCTGATCCGGGGCCTTCGCTCTCTGTGCGCGAGGCGGGACTTGAACCCGCACGTCCGTGAGGACACTGGCACCTGAAGCCAGCGCGTCTGCCATTTCGCCACTCGCGCGCGGCGCTCAGGTTACCACGCACGCAGCGGCCTGCCCGGCCCCCGAGGCCACGCCTGCGGGCGCAGCACCACCACCCCTGCGACCACTGCACCACCACCCCCGCCGCCACCCCCGCGCGCGCAGCACCACCTCCCCCTCCGAGCACCGCGCCGCCCTCCTCGGCGCGCTCCGACGAGCCCTCTCCCCACCCCCACCACACACCCCGCGCAGGATCTCGCCCGCGCGCCGACGCCCCGAACCTGCCGGTCACCCGATGGCCCGGATACGATCGACCCGGTGAAAGGAGGTGGCATGGGCATCCTCGATCGTTTCGAGCAGGGTGTGGAGCGCGTCGTCAACGGCGCGTTCCAGAAGGCCTTCCGGGCCGAGGTCAAGCCGGTTGAGCTCGCGAGCGCGCTGCGCCGCGAGGTGGACCAGCGTGCCGCCGTCGTGGGTCACGACCGGACCGTCGTCCCCAACGAGTTCACCATCGAGCTGTCGGACGCGGACCACGAGCAGGTCGTCTCGTGGGGCGAAGAGACGCTCGCGGACGAGCTCGCGGCCAACGTCACCGAGCACGCCGCGCGGCAGCGCTACGCCTTCGTCGGCGCGGTCGGCGTGACCTTCGAGGTCGTCGACGACCTCGAGACGGGCCGCTTCCGCGTGACCTCCCAGACGGTGCGCGGCGCGGTCGCACCCGCGACGACGACGACACCCTCGGCACGTCACCCCCTGCTCGACATCGACGGGCAGCGCTACCTGCTCACGGGACCGGTGACGATCATCGGCCGCGGCTCGGAGGCGGACATCATCGTCGACGACCCGGGCATCTCCCGCCGCCACCTCGAGATCCGCGTCACCCAGGACGGCGTCATCGCCTCCGACCTCGGCTCGACGAACGGCCTCTTCGTCGAGGGCCACCAGGTCCCCGCTGCGACCCTGCTCGACGGCAACACCCTCACCATCGGACGGACCCGCATCATGTTCTGGGACGGGTCATCCTCCGAGGACGAGGACGGGTAACGGCGCGTGACCGAACTCGTCGTCACCCTCTTCCGGCTGGGCTACCTCGCGCTGCTGTGGATCCTTGTGCTGTCGGCGATCGCCGTGCTGCGCCGCGACCTGTACGGCACGCGGGTCGTGCGCCGCACCCGCCGGGCCGCGCCGCCCACCCCCGCGCCCTCGCCCGCGCCGTACTCACCCGTGCTCCCCCCGACGCCCGTCATCGGCCCCCTCGAGCAGGGTCCCGCCTATGCCCCTGAGCAGTTCGAGGCGGCCGCGCAGCCCGCGCCGCGCCGGCAGACTCAGGGGTCCAAGCCCGAGCGTCCCGCCTCCCGCGGTCCCCGCACACCCTCCCGCGGCGTGGCCGTGGCCCGGCTCGTCGTCATCTCGGGCGAGCTGCGCGGCACGACGATCCCGCTCGGCACGACGCCGATCGTCGTCGGACGCGCACCGTCGTGCACGCTCGTCATCGACGACGCGTACACGTCCTCCCGCCACGCGCGGATCTTCCCCCAGGCCGGCGAATGGGTCGTCGAGGACCTCGGCTCGACGAACGGCACGTTCCTCGACGACGAGCGCGTCGAGGCGCCCACGGTCATCCGCCCCGGTGTGCCGGTGCGCGTCGGCCAGTGCGTGCTCGAGCTGCAGAGGTAGGCCCCGATGTCCATCGCCCTGCGCTACGCCGCGCGCTCCGACGTCGGCCTCGTCCGCTCCAACAACCAGGACTCGGGCTACGCCGGACCGCACCTGCTCATGGTCGCCGACGGCATGGGCGGCCACGCGGGCGGTGACGTCGCGTCGTCGATCGCGGTCGCCGCGATGGTCGACCTCGACGAGGAGGCCCACGGCCCCGACGACGCCCTCGCAGAGCTGTCGCGCGCCCTCCACGGCGCCCAGGACGACATCCTCGCCCGCGTCGCGGAGGAGCCCGAGCTCGGTGGCATGGGCACGACGGTGACCGCGCTGCTGCGCGCCGGCAACAAGCTGGCGATGGCGCACATCGGCGACTCGCGCGCCTACCTGCTGCGCGGCGGCGACCTCGCGCAGGTGACGACTGACCACACCTTCGTCCAGTACCTCGTCTCCACGGGAAAGCTCACGGAGGAAGAGGCCGAGCATCACCCGCAGCGCTCCGTCGTCATGCGCGTCCTCGGCGACCACGACATCGAGATCGTCCCCGACCTGTCCGTGCGTGAGGCCCGCCCCGGTGACCGCTGGTTGCTGTGCTCCGACGGCCTCTCCGGCGTCGTCTCCGCCCAGACCATCGGCGAGACGCTCGCAACCGTCACGGACCCGACCGAGTGCGTCGACGTCCTCGTCCAGCTCGCGCTGCGCGGCGGCGGCCCCGACAACATCACGGTGATCGTCGCCGACGTCGTCGACCTCGACCAGCTGCCCGACGGCGCAGGCCCGCCG
>JAFABT010000107.1 GCA_023425905.1 Actinomycetes bacterium
GTGCTCGAGCGCCCCGAGCCGATCGAGGTGCTCGACGCCGCGGGCCAGCCCGTGCAGATCGACGTGAGACTGCGCACGAGCGCGCCACCCGCACACGTGCGGAGTGTCGCAGCCGCGGGGCGGCCGCGTGAGGACGAGGTCGTCGGCTGGGCCGGGCCGTGGCCCGTCGCCGAACGCTGGTGGACGGCGGCCCCCGTACGGCGCATCCACCTCCAGGTCGCGCTCGCGGGCGGTGAGGCGCTGCTGCTCGCGTGCGCGCAGGGTCGCTGGACGTGCGAGGCCCGCTATGACTGACCGACCCCGCTACGCCGAGCTGCACACCCACTCCGCGTACAGCTTCCTCGACGGCGCGAGCCAACCCGCGGAGCTCGTCGCCGAGGCCGCCCGTCTCGAGCTGAGCGCCCTCGCGCTCACCGACCACGACGGTCTCTACGGCGTCGTCCGCTTCGCCGAGGCCGCGCGCGAGGTCGGGCTGCCCACCATCTTCGGTGCGGAGCTCCACCTTCCCCAGCCGCGCTCCTACCTGCGGGAGCAGGGCACCGTCCTCGACCAGCCCACGGGGGTCCCCGACCCGCGCGCGACCCACCTGCTCGTCCTCGCCCGCGGGCACACCGGCTACCGGCGGCTGTCGAGCGCGATCGCCCACGGCCACCTCGCCACGGGGCGCAAGGGCGCCGCAAGCTACGACCTCGAGGACCTCGCCGCACGCGCCGACGGGGAGTGGCTCGTCCTCACCGGGTGCCGCAAGGGAGCGGTGCGGCACGCGCTCGAGCACGCGGGCCTGGACCAGGCCCGCCGCGAGCTCGACCGCCTCGTCGCGCTCTTCGGCCGGGACAACGTCGCGGTCGAGATCACCGATGGGGGCGGCCCCCTCGACGCCGAGCGGTGTGATGTGCTCGCGGCGCTCGCGGACGAGGCCCGGCTCCCGCTCGTCGCGACCGGCGGTGTTCACTACGCGACGCCCGCCGATGCGGACCTCGCCGCCGCGCTCGCCGCGATCCGGGCTCGTTCGAGCCTCGAGGACCTCGACGGCTGGCTCCCCGGGGCCCCGACGGCCCACCTGCGTTCGGCGGCCGAGATGCTCGAGCGGCACTGCAGGCACCCACAGGCCGTCCTCACCGCCGACCGGCTCGGCCGCGAGTGCGCCTTCGACCTGCGGCTCGTCGCCCCGAACCTGCCCCCGTTCCCCGTCCCGCCCGGGCACACCGAGGCCTCCTGGCTGCGCGAGCTCGTCCGACGTGGCGCGCACGAGCTCTACGGCCCGCCCGGGGCCGAGCGGGTTCCGGGGGCGTACGCCCAGCTCGCCCACGAGCTCGCCGTCATCGAGGAGCTGGGCTTCCCGGGTTACTTCCTCGTCGTGCACGACCTCGTCGACTTCTGCCGCCGCAACGGGATCCTCGCGCAAGGGAGGGGGTCCGCGGCGAACTCGGCCGTCTGCTACGTCCTGCGGGTGACCGCGGTCGACGCCGTGCGGCACGGGCTGCTGTTCGAACGCTTCCTCGCCCCCGAGCGGGACGGCCCGCCCGACATCGACGTCGACATCGAGTCGGGTCGGCGTGAAGAGGTCATCCAGTACGTCTTCGCCACGCACGGACGCACGCACGCCGCCCAGGTCGCCAACGTCATCGCCTACCGCCCCCGCTCGGCCGTGCGTGACGCCGCGCGTGCGCTCGGGCACGACGTCGGACAGCAGGACGCCTGGAGCAAGAGCATCGAACGCTGGGGGAGCCTTCGCGGACCGCTGCCCGAGCGGCCGTGGTGGCAGGGGGCGCGACCCACGGATCCTTCACCCGACCGTCACGACGTCATGCCCACCGTCGTGCCCGCCTCGGCCGCCGAGCTCGGCGAGATCCCCGAGCCCGTCATCGACCTCGCCGAGCGCCTCCTCCGGCTGCCACGCCACCTCGGGATCCACCCCGGGGGCATGGTCATGTGCGACCGGCCCGTCGTCGAGGTGTGCCCCGTGGAGTGGGCGCGCATGCCGGGGCGCACCGTGCTGCAGTGGGACAAGGACGACTGCGCCGACGCCGGGCTCGTGAAGTTCGACCTGCTCGGGCTCGGCATGCTCACCGCGCTGCGGCACGCCTTCACGTGGGTGCGCGAGCACGAGGGAATCGAGCTCGACCTGCACGCGCTGCCGCAGGAGGACGAGGGTGTCTACGACCTGCTGTGCGCCGCGGACACGGTCGGGGTGTTCCAGGTGGAGTCACGAGCGCAGATGGGCACCCTGCCGCGGCTGCAGCCGCGTTGCTTCTACGACATCGTCGTCGAGGTCGCGCTCATCCGACCAGGTCCCATCCAGGGTGACTCCGTCCACCCGTACATCGAACGGCACCAGGGTCGCGAACCGGTGACCTACCTCCACCCCATGCTGGAGAGGTCTCTCGGCAAGACCCTCGGGGTGCCGCTCTTCCAGGAGCAGCTCATGCAGATGGCGATCGACGTCGCGGGTTTCACCCCGTCCGAGGCCGATCAGCTCCGCCGGGCGATGGGGTCCAAACGTTCGACGGAGAAGATGGAGGCTCTTCACGCGCGGCTGCTCGCAGGCATGGCGGCGAACGGCATCGACGCCGACGTGGGGGAGCAGGTCTTCGACAAGCTGCGGGCCTTCGCCGACTTCGGGTTCCCGGAGTCGCACGCCTACTCCTTCGCGTACCTCGTCTACGCGAGCGCCTGGCTCAAGGTGCACCATCCGGCCGCCTTCTACGCAGGTGTGCTCGCCGCGCAGCCCATGGGCTTCTACTCACCGCAGACCCTCGTCGCCGACGCGCGTCGGCACGGGCTGGACGTGCTGCGTCCGTGCGTGCTCGCCTCTGCGGCCCAGGCGCAGGTCGAGCGCGTCGCCCCGGCGCGAGGTGCCGAACCCCCGCTCGTGCCC
>JAFABT010000211.1 GCA_023425905.1 Actinomycetes bacterium
TCGTACGCGCCGTTCGTCGGCGGGATCACCCCTGCGCTCGAGGTCGTGCTCGACGAGGCTCGGCGCGCGGGCGCGGCCCACGGCGTCGAGGTCGGGGTCGTCGTGGCGAGCTCCCGGATACGCCACCCGCTCGAGGCCCGGACTCTCGCGCGCCTGGCCGCTCGCCACGCGGGCGACGGGCCCGGTGAGGTCGTGGGCTTCGGGCTGTCCAACGACGAGCGGCGCGGCGAGACGAGCGACTTCGCTGCCGCGTTCTCGATCGCCAGGCGGGCCGGGCTCGCGAGCGTCCCGCATGGTGGGGAGCTGCTCGGGCCCGCGCACGTGACCGAGGTCCTCGACCACCTGTCACCCGACCGCCTCGGGCACGGCGTGCGGGTCGGGGAGGACGAGCGCGTGTTGGAGCGGGTGGTGGCGGACGGCGTGGCCCTCGAGGTGTGCCCCGCGTCGAACGTGTCCCTTGGGGTCTACCCGGCCCTCGCCGACGTGCCGCTGCGTGCACTCGTCGACGCGGGGGCCCAGGTCGCGCTCGGCGCGGACGACCCGTTGCTGTTCGGCTCCCGGCTGGTCGCCCAGTACGAGACGGCGCGTCACGTCCACGGCTTCACCGACGTCGAGCTCGCCGGGCTCGCCCGGGCGTCCATCCGAGCGTCCCGGTCAGGCCCCACGTCCGAGGCAGCGGCGCTCGCCCGCGTCGACGCGTGGCTCGCCAGCCCCGTTCCCGACTGAGCGGACCGACGGTCCCGTGCGCGGTGCGGTCGCCCAGGCTCGCCCGGCGTCTGGCGTCCGGCGCGGCCGATCCGATCAGGGCAGGACGACGGTGTCGTTGCTCCAGGTGGCCGACAGCAGCGCCATGAACTCGACGACGGCCGGCACCTCCACCTGGTAGCCCGCATGCTCGGTCACGGCGACGAGCTCAGAGGACAGGAGTCGGCCGGAGACCGGGTCGATGACGACGACGTGACGGGCGTCGTCCGTGGGGAGAGGAGCCGTGGTCACGGCGACCCCGCTCCTGCCCGCACGGTCCGTGACGTCCCCGAGGGTGACGAACGCTCCCTCGGAGGCGAGGAGCCGCCAGGTCGCGGCGTCGAGAGCCTTGGTCGGCGTGCCCAGCGTGCGCATCGAGGTGACCGCGGAGAGCAGACACCTCGGGTGCATCTCGACCGGGGCGGTCGCGCACCCCTCCCGGTTGAGCAGCTGGGAACGAAGGCGTTGCTCGTTGTCGACGGCAAGATCGTCAAGCGGGATCGACTCCCGTCCGATCCGCTCGGCGCTCTGCGTCGGCCCGGGGGCAGGCTGCTTCCCATGAGGGTCGATGAGCAGCCCGGACCCGCTCCGTTCGATCCGCACAGCAACGCCGTCCTCCCTGACCAAGGTGAGGACGTCCTTGGGCACGATCGCTCCCGGACCCGACCCCGCGTCAGGGTCCTGGTGCAACGCCCACTCGACGCTCCGGACCTTCTGGACGGGCCCGGCCTTCGCGGGCTCCTCCCGGCGCTCCGCGGCGTCGGCGAACGCACGCAGGACCTCGCCCGCGGGCTCGCCGTCTGCCGTGAGGAAGGACTGCTCCCGAGCGAGCTCGTAGCTGAGCATCGCAGGGGTGTCCTCCGCGGTCGCGCTCGGGTCCCCCGAGGGCCACGCCACGACGGCGATCCCGAGCGCGAGGACAGCGGCTGCGCTGCGCACGGCGAGCGACGCGAGCGAGGCGCGGGGGCGACGACCACCCGCCGCTCCCTGCGCATCCTCGACGAGCGGCATGTCGACGCCGTCCCACAGCGAGCTGTCCGACGCGACCGCGCCGGTCAACTGGTCGAGCACAAGCCAGGCAGGCCTGGCCGGAGGTGCGTCCTGCTCCAGCAAGGACAGCATCGGGTCGGTGCCCGCGAGAAGCTCGCGCACCGCCTCCTCATCGGGCCGTTCACGACCTCGTCCTGGTCGCCTCATGGCTCCTCCCCCCTGCGGAGGGCCTGGTGCGACACCGGCCGGTCGTGACGAGCCGACGCTGATCCGCGTCGGAGTGGGACGTGTGTGGGGCCCGCGCCGGTCCGGGCCGCGTGCTCCGCGGCCTCGATCGCGTGCTCGAGCCGCTGACGGGCTCGGTGGAGACGGACGGTGGCGGCGCGCGGTGAGCACCCGAGGACCTGCGCGAGGGCGGCGGGACCGAGGCCGTCCCAGGCGACGAGCTGGAGGATCTCCTGGTCGCGCGGCTGCAGGCCGCGGAGCGCGGCGACGGCGACCATACGGTCGACGGCGGCGTGCGCGTGGTCCTGCTCGACGACGGGGACGCCTGCGGCGAGAGCGGCGTGGTACCGCACCTCGAGCCGCTCGTCCCGCAGCCGGGCTCGCTGTGAGTTGGCGAGCAGCCGGCGGGCGACCGCGAGCAGCCAGCCCCGGCGTTCGTCGGAGTCTGCAGGGAGCAGCGCGCTGCGACGCCACGCGACCGCGAACACCTGCGACGCGACGTCGTCGGCGACGTCGAATCCTGCGCGGCGCGCGAGGTATGCGCGTACGCGTGGGTGCTCTGCCGTGAAGAGCTCTTCGAACGCGGCGTCGTCCATGCAGCGACTCCCGGGATCAGCTCCCTGGAGTGTACGGCTGGCATCAGGATGCAGGGGTGCGGGGTGCACGCTACCCGCACCGCGTCTTGGACGAGGAGAGGACGACGCCCGCGGGGAACCGGGCCCAGCCTGCGACGGAGGCATTGCTCATGAAGGGCGGGAGGCAGTACTCGCGACCGCCGCGGTTCGGGAACTCGTAGAGCGTCGCGGTCCGTACCCGGTTGTTGAAGAGCGAGCCCACCCCGACACCCGGGAGATCGATCCACACGTCTCCCGCGGTGTACCGCCAGAGCGAGCCGGAGAACGCGGCTCCGCGCCACACGCAGAACTTGCCCCGGCCGCAGTCGGACTTGGCCAGGGGCTGGACGTCGCCCGTGAAGATGAGGAGGTCGCCTGGAGCCGTGGGATCCGCCTCGGGATCGGTCGCATCGTCCGCCCCGGGGCCCTCCGGGCCTCCGGCGCCCGGGTCCTCTGTCTCACCGTCGGCCGAGACCCCGGGCGCAGGTGCGGTGGCGTCGATGTCACCGGGCTCGGCACCGGCCGGGAAGGCCGGGAGCATGAGCGCGCCCACGAGACCCGCCACGACGAGAGCGGTGAGGCCAGCGCGTCGTGCGCTCAGCCGTCGAGATGTGCTCATACAAAGGAGATGTCCGGCTGAGCCCTCGGATCACACCGAGGCGCGTGTGATCTGGATCACATGTCGAGGATGGCTGCTCTCACAACTCGCACCCCACCAGCACGGGCTCCGGCTCAAGGCTCACGCCCGTCGCCTCCACCACGCCGTCGCGCACCGCACGTGCGACCGCGAGCAGGTCGCCCGATCCCGCCCCGCCCCGGTTCGTCAGGGCGAGCGCATGCTTCGTCGACAACGACGCCGGACCCCCGAGCGAGAACCCCTTGGCGAAACCTGCCCGCTCGATGAGCCACGCCGCGGGTACCTTGACGAGGCCGGGACCCGCCGGGAACCGCGGGGCCTCCGGCCCGAGACGGTCGGCCTCGCCCTCGGTGAGCACAGGGTTGGTGAAGAACGAGCCCGCGGACCAGGTGGCGTGGCCCGCCGGGTCGAGGACCATGCCCTTGCCCGCGCGCAGCTCGAGCACCGCCCGCCGGGCATCTGCGAGCGGGACGCGATCGCCCACCTCGACGTCGAGCCGTCGCGCGAGCTCCGCGTAGGCGATCGCGCTCGAGAGCTTGTTCCACCTCAGCTGCAGGCTCACGTCGAGGACGACGAACCGCGGCGTAGGCCGCCACGGACCGGGCAGCCCCCGCTCGCGCTCGGTCGCGGCGCGCTCGGTGCCCCACACCGTCGACCGCTTGAGCACCGACGAGCGGTAGCCCAGCTCGAGGCTCGCGACGGGGAACGTCCGGACCGCACGCGTCTGACGGTCGAGCACGCGCACCGACGCGATCGACTGGCCGACGTCCTGCCCGTAGGCACCGACGTTCTGCACCGGGGTCGCTCCGGTCGCTCCCGGGATCCCCGACAGCGCCTCGATCCCTTCCAGCCCCGTCTCGACGGCGAACGCCACGACGTCGTCCCAGGGGGTGCCGCCCAGGACGACGACCGTCGACCCCGCACACGCGGACGCGTCGGGCACGCTGATGCCCGAGCGCGCGTCCCGCACGACGACGCCCGGGAAACCCGCGTCATCGACGAGGAGGTTCGAGCCGCCGCCGAGGACGAGCAGCGGCTCGGCGGCGTCGTCCGCCTCGAGCACGGCGGCGATGAGCTCCGCCTCTGTCTCGGCCTCGACCAGCCGTCCGGCCGCCCCTCCGACCCGCAGTGTCGTGAGATCGGCGAGGGAGACAGTCATGGGATCAGCCTAGACGGGCCTCGGCCGACGGCTCGGCCACGGGAGGGGCCGCTGCCTTCATGACGACGAGGCCCGCGAGGACCGGGATGACGATGAAGAGCAGCGCGCCCCGGTAGCCGACCTGGTCCGCGAGCAGCCCGAGGACCGGCGGACCAGCGAGGAACGCCGAGTACCCGATCGTCGCGACCACGCTCACCCGGACGGCGGCGTGCGCCGGGTCGTCGCTCGCCGCAGAGATCCCCACCGGGAAGCCGAGCGCCGCGCCCGCACCCCAGATCATCACGCCGACGAACGCGAGCGGGAGCGACGGCGACAGCCCGAAGACCAGGAGCCCGACGAGTGCGAGACCTGCGCACAGGCGCAGCACGACGAGGCGTCCGTACCGGTCGAGCAGCGCAGTGCCGCCGAAGCGCATGATCGTCATCGCGAGCACGAACGCCGCGAACGCCAGGGCGCCGGTGCCGTTGTCAGTGTGGAAGGAGTCGACGACCGCGAGGCCGACCCAGTCGTTCGCCGCCCCCTCCGTGAGGGCGGCGGCGAGAACGACGAGCCCGATCATGAGTGTGCGGGGCTCCGTCCACGCGCGCATCGCAGATCGCGCCCGGCCGCGGGCCGAGCTCCCGGTCGCCTCGACGCCCGGCGACTCGTCGACATGATGCGCGTCGGGCAGCAGCGCGCGGACGGCGACGGCGATCGCCGCCACATAGCTGACGACGACCGCGAGCAGGTGCCAGTGCACCGCGACGTGGAGGAACGCGGCGACCGCGCCGACACCCGCGCCGGCGACCGTCCCGAGCGAGAAGCCCGCGTGGAGCCGAGGCATCGTCGACACGCCCAGCTCCCGCTCGACCGCGGCACCCTCGAGGTTCATGGCGGCGTCCCACAGGGACGTCCCCACGCACAGCAGGAGCGCACCGATCCCGACGCCGACGACCTGCCCGGCTGCGAGCGCGAAGCCGATCGCCACCGCACCGGTCCCGTTGACGACCGATGAGACGGCGATCGTCGTGCGGGCGCCGAAGCGCTGGACGACGAGCCCGGACAGCGGGAGGGCGAGCAGGGAGCCGACGGAACCGACGAGGAGCAGCAGACCCATCCGCGCGGGCGTGAGACCGAGCCCGTCCCGGACCGCGGGGATGCGCGCCGCCCAGTTCGCGAACGCGAAGCCGTTGAGCGCGAAGATGACGAACACGGCGACGTGCGCGCGGTTCGCCTCGGCGCTCGCGCCCGCGATCCGACCGGGCCAGAAGAACCGCCAGAAGCTCATGCCGGCACCTCCTCGGGGGCGCGTCCGCGGGCCTCGTCGGCCACCGTGGCGGTCCTCGTCGGGGCGACCTGCCGCGAGAGGGTCACCGAGATGACCATGCCGACGACGATGAGGACGAGGGCGTGGCGGATGCCCACGTGCTCGGCCGCGAAGCCGAGCAGCGGCGGCGCCGCGAGCGACGCGATCGAGGAGAACGCGGAGACGACCGCGACCCTGCCGGCGGCCTTGAGCGGCTCCTCGGAGACGGCCGCGATCCCGATGGGGATCGCGAGCGCAGCCCCGAACCCCCAGAGCACGATCCCCGCTGCGGCGACCTCGAAGCGTGGGGCGAAGCCGAAGAGCAGCAGGCCGACGACCGAGACCACCCCGGACAGCCGGAGGACCGTGACGCCGCCGTAGCGGTCGATGAGGCGGGTCCCGGCGAGCCGCATCGCTGTCATGGCTCCCACGAAGAGCCCGAAGGCGACGCCACCGACGGCCTCGGTCTGCGCGAAGCCGTCGACGACCGCGATCGAGAGCCAGTCGTAGGCGGAGCCCTCAGACAGCGCTGCGGCGAAGACGATGAGCCCGATGAGGAGGGTGCGGCGCTCGGTCCACGACCCGAGGGCGGCGCGGAACCGGCTCACGGGCGGGCCGGCGATCTCCTGCACCGTCGGCTCGGCCGACTCGTCCCCCGTGGCGGCGGCGGGGAGGGCGCGGGCGCCGGACACCGCGAGCTCGGCGGCGGCGATCTCGTCCGCGCTCCGGTCGAGGACGACGGAGGGGATCGACCACAGCCGCACGCCCGTGCACACGGCGGCGACGAGGAGGAACTGGGTGAGCACCGTCATGCCGAGCCCCGCCGCGCCGGCACCGAGCAGCGACCCGACGACTGCGCCGATCGAGAACGCCGCGTGGAACTGCGGGAGGATCGTCCGACCGTAGCGGCGCTCGATCCGTGAGGACTCGACGTTGAGCGGGACGTTGCCGACCGCGAAGGACGCGCCGGACAGCAAGAAGCCCGCGAGGACGAGCGGCACGTGTGCGAGGTGCGTCCCGAGGCCGAGCAGGACGTACGACGCGAGGAACCCGAGCGCGGCCGCGGTGAGCGCAGCGCGCGCGCCGAAGCGCGTGACGATCGCGCCTGCGACGAGGATCGTGCCGAGCGACCCGACCGAGGCGGCGAGCAGCATGAGACCGAGCTGGGCTGGGCTGACCTCGAGCGCGTCCCGGATCGAGGGGAGGCGCGCGAGCTGGCTCGCGTACATGAGCCCGTTGAGCCCGAAGAGGCCGGTGAGCAGGACCCGCGCGCGGACCACCGCAGGGTCGACGAGCTCCCGCGGGCCGCGGTGGGGGGTGCCTGCTCGGGGGTGACGCACGAAGACCTCTGATCGAATCGATTTGATCGTTGCCCGTAGTCTCATCCCGCAGCCCCGATCGCGTCAATCGGATTCGGAGTGACGTCCCTCGCAGCACACGCACCCCGTCGTACGATCACCCATGTCCGCTGCGCTCGCCGCGCGGCACACCGGCCCAGGAAGGACCGTCGTGTCTACCGCTCGTCCCACCCTCGCCGACGTCGCCCGCAGAGCAGGCGTCTCCGTGTCGACGGCCTCGCTCGCCTTCTCCGGGTCTGGCCCGATCGCGGCCGGGACGAGAGACCGCGTCCTCGAGTCCGCGCGCGAGCTCGGGTACGCCGGCCCCAACCCGCTCGGACGGCAGCTGCGCTCGGGACGGTCGGGGATCGTCGGGGTGTTCCTCGGTGACGTGCTCCGCCGCATCTTTCGCGAACCCGTCGCCGTCCAGACCCTCGACGGCCTCGTCGCGACGCTCGCACCCCTCGGGCTCGGCGTTCTCCTCCTGCCTGCAGGCAGCGCCTGCAAGGGAGACCGGTCCGTCGACGACGCAGGCGCGCCGACGCAACGCACGCCGGGGGGCACTTCCCTCGCCCCCGACCTGTCCTCGACGGCGGCGATGGACGTCGCCGTCCTCCTCTGGGGCGCCAACCCCTACGACGAGGTCGTCCAGAACCTCGGCCGACGCGGCATCCCCTTCGTCAACGTCGAGGGACCCTCCGGCCAGGACGCCCCCCTCGTGACGATCGACGACCGCGGCGGCACCGCCGCGATGGGCCGGCACCTGCGCGCGCTCGGGCACGAACGGATCGCACTCGTCACGATGAGCTTCGGTCCGGACGTGCGCGCGGGATACGCCGACGCCGAACGCACCGGGCCCGGTCTCGACAACTACACCCGCCGGCGGCTCGCCGGGGCCCACGACGCGGGGATCGACCCGATCGCAGTCTTCGAGACCCCCGCGTCCCTCGTCGAGCACGGCACGACCGCCGGACGCGCACTGCTTGCGCTCGAGCCGAGGCCCACCGCGATCATGTGCCAGTCCGACCTGCTCGCTGCGGGCGTCATGCTCGCAGCGCGCGAGCTCGGCGTGCGCGTCCCCGAGGACGTCTCGATCTCGGGCTTCGACGGCATCGAGCTGGCCTGGCTCGCCCCCGACGTCCTCACGACGGTGTCCCAGCCGTTCACGGAGAAGGGCGCCGCGATCGCCCGGCACATCGAGGCGATCATCGCCGGCAAGCGGCTACCGGACACGATCCTCGACGTCGAGCTCCGCGTCGGCACGACGACGGGTCCGCCGCCCGCCGAATGACGCCCGGCCGGGGCGCGCCCCCTGAGGCCAGCTCAGCTCAGCCGGACGACCGCCTGGGCCTTGGCGAGCACCCGCGCGCCCTCGGGTCGGAGCGCGACCGTGAGGTCGATGCGGACGGTGCCGGCATCGAGGTCGATCGCCCCGACGCTCGCCGTGACGTCGAGCTCGGCGCACCCCGGGTCCGGCACGGGGACGGGTCGGGCGAACCGCGTCTGGTAGTCGACGACCGCTGCAGGGTCACCCGCCCACTCGCTCACGACGGCGACCGCCGCACCCATGGTCCACATGCCGTGGGCGATGACGCCCGGCAGACCGACCGCGTGTGCGACCCGGTCGTTCCAGTGGATGGGGTTGTGGTCGCCGCTCGCCCCGGCGTAGCGGACGAGCCGGGCGCGATCGACCTCGATGACGCGCGTCGCGACGACGTCCCCGACGGTGAGGTGAGCGAGGACGGGGCGGGTCGTGGGCTGCTCGGTCATCTCAGGCCTCCTGCCCGCGCACGGCGAGCGTCGAGACGACGGTCGAGACCGGCGCGCCGTCGAGGTCGGCGATCTCCGTCCGCGTCGTCACCATCGTGAGCGGGCCGCGTGCGACGACCGCGTCGACGTGGACCGTCGCACGCACCTCGTCGCCCGCGACGAGCGGCCGGTGATGGGTGAACCGCTCGTCCGCGTGGACGACGCGGGAGAAGTCGACCCCGGCCTCGGGGTCCTCGATGTACGCCGCCTCCGCGCGCTGCGCGATGACGACGGCGAAGGTCGGCGGCGCCACGACGTCCGCATGACCGAGCCCACCTGCGACGCGCGGGTCGAGGTGGGCCGGGTGCTGCGAACCGGTCGCGAGAGCGAACTCGCGGATCTTCTCGCGGGAGACCTGATAGGTCTCCTCACTGCGGTAGACGCGTCCGACGAAGGAGGTGTTCACGGCCATGGCCGCAGAACCTACCCCAGGCGCCGCGTCAGGCGTCAGCGGGTCTCGCGGTGCGCCGTGTGCTTGCCGCAGCGCGGGCAGAACTTCGCCAGCTCGAGACGGTCGGGGTCGTTGCGGCGGTTCTTCTTCGTGATGTAGTTCCGCTCCTTGCAGTCCACGCAGGCAAGCGTGATCTTCGGGCGGACGTCTGCGCTCTTGCTGGCCACGATTACTCACCTCTCGCGCCATCCAAGGCGCCTTGTTCGTCATGCTCCGCTCGCCGCCGGCCGGCGTGCGGATGTGTGGTGGTAGCGGGGGCGGGACTCGAACCCGCGACACCACGATTATGAGCCGTGTGCTCTAACCACCTGAGCTACCCCGCCTTGGCGGGCGACGGGGTCGACGCGCTGCGTCGACCCCGTCGCCATCCAGAGCCCCGAAAGGGAATCGAACCCTTGACCTTCTCCTTACCATGGAGACGCTCTGCCGACTGAGCTATCGGGGCGGCGTGAAGAGGTTACACGGGCCGGGACCCGTTCACCAATCCAGTCCGGGCACCCTGAGGAGCCGGACCTGCCGTGGTGCTGCTGCCGTGCTGGTCGAGAGTCTGCGGGCCGGTCGAGCCCCGCAGATCCTCGTCGTGCAGCAGCCCGGACCGTAGTCCGGGCTGCTCACGCTGTGGCGGGTGAGGGATTCGAACCCCCGTAGGCGTTGCCAGCTGATTTACAGTCAGCCCCCTTTGGCCACTCGGGTAACCCGCCTTCACTCGTGCTGGTCCGCGGGCGGACCGGCTGAGCGGGCCCAACTATACGTCCCCGTCCGCCGCGGGAGGAAATCGACTGCATCACAGCCCGTCCGGGGGGCCGACGACCCTGCCGGCCGCGCTACGGCACGACTACGGTGGGATGCAGCAGCCGGACCGATGAAGGAGTGATGACGTGGCCGATGCCTCGTTCGACGTCGTGAGCAAGGTCGACCGCCAGGAGGTCGACAACGCCCTCAACCAGGCGGCCAAGGAGATCTCGCAGCGCTACGACTTCAAGAACGTCGGCGCCTCGATCGCGTGGAGCGGCGAGAAGATCGTCATGATCGCGAACTCCGCGGACCGCGTGCTCGCGATCCTCGACGTCCTGCAGAGCAAGCTCATCAAGCGCGGCATCTCGCTCAAGGCGCTCGACACGGGCGAGACCGAGCCGCAGCTCTCGGGCAAGGAGTACCGCCTCGAGGCGGCACTCAAGGAAGGTCTCGCCTCGGACGTCGCGAAGAAGATCACCAAGCGCATCCGCGACGAGGGGCCCAAGGGAGTCAAGGCCCTCATCCAGGGCGACGAGCTCCGTGTGACCGGCAAGTCGCGCGACGACCTCCAGGCCGTCATCGCACTGCTCAAGGGAGCCGACGACCTCGACGTCGCGCTCCAGTTCGTCAACTACCGCTGACGACGCCCGACGCCGGCCCTCCAGGACACCCGGGAGGGCCGGCGTCGTCGCACCACCGGTGGCTCACCAGACCGCGGGGCCGCCCGACATCCGACGCAGCCGCTCGATGCGGTTCGCCATCGGCGGGTGGGTCGCGAAGAGGCGGCCCATGCCCGCGCCCCGGAAGGGGTTGGCGATCATGAGGTGCGAGACGTCGACGAGGTCGCGGTCCTGCGGCAGGGGACGTGCGGCAGCACCCCGCTCGAGCTTTGCGAGCGCTGAGGCGAGCGCAAGCGGGTCGCCCGTCAGGCGCGCGCCGTCCTCGTCCGCGTCGTACTCCCGGGTACGGGAGATCGCGAGCTGGATGAGCATGGCGGCGACCGGCGCGAGGAGGGCGAGGGCGATACCCGCGATCGGGTTGCCGCCCCGGTTGTCCCTGCCGCCGCCGAAGAACATGAGGAACTGCGCGACCGACGTGATGACTCCCGCGACGGCCGCCGCGACCGACGACGTGAGGATGTCGCGGTTGTAGACGTGCATGAGCTCGTGGCCGAGGACCCCGCGCAGCTCCCGCTCGTCGAGGATCTCGAGGATGCCCTGGGTGCAGCACACCGCGGCGTTGCGCGGGTTACGCCCCGTCGCGAACGCGTTCGGCGCCGAGGTCGGTGAGACGTAGAGGCGCGGCATGGGCTGCCTCGCGGCCGTCGAGAGCTCCCTGACGATGCGGTACATCGCGGGCTGCTCGAGCTCGGTCACGGGCATGGCGCGCATCGCCCGGATCGCGATCTTGTCCGAGTTCCAGTAGGAGTACGCGGTCGAGACGAGACCGATGCCGACGACGATCCACAGGAACGTCGGGCTGCTGTTGCCGAAGACCGCGTAGATCACGAGGAGGACGGCCCAGAGCCCACCGAAGAGCGCCGCAGTCTTGACGCCGTTGAGGTAACGCTTGGAGGAGTTCATCGCTGGTCGACCCTTTCTTCTGCCAGGGACAACGACGCGCCCCGCCCGGTCGTTCCCCGTCGGGGCGCCTCGTCGTCCCGTACGCGGGAGGTCGGGGCAGGCGCGACGGTCGGCTCAGCGCGCGGGCTGCCCCAGGGAGATCGCCGTCATGTCCTCACGCGGGACGACCTTGATGCGTTCGCGCCCGGCCGCGGCGCCGAGCGCCTTCTCGTGCGCCTCGAGCAGCTCCCACCCCGTCCACTCGACGACCGGGACGTTCCGCTCTGCGAGCAGCGCGGTGATCGCGTCCGGGTCGGGCGTCGTGGCGGTGGGCAGCGCGTCCGCGTCCTCGACGAGGTGACGGATGGTCTCAGAGGCGTCCGACTTCGTGTGCCCGATGAGGCCGACGGGGCCACGCTTGATCCACCCCGTGGCGTAGAGCCCGGGGATCGGCTCGCCGTCGTCACCGAGGACGCGTCCCTCGACGTTCGGGATGACGCCCTTGACGTCGTCGAACGGGATGTCGCTCAGCGGCGAGCCGAAGTAGCCGACCGCGCGGTAGACGGCCTGCACGTCGAAGTCGACGTGCTCGCCCGTCCCGGCGACGTTGCCGTCCCCGGTGAGCGCGGTGCGCTCGGTGCGCAGCCCCACGACCTTGCCGTCCTCACCGAGCACCTCGACGGGCCGGTGGAGGAAGTGCAGGTGGATGCGCCGGGAGGCGGTGAAGTCCTCCGGCTCCTTGAGGGTCCAGTCCGTGAGGGTCTTGACGACCTGCTTGGTCTGGTTCGACGAGTGGATCGCTGCCATCGAGCCCTCGTCGAAGTCGAAGTCCTCGGGGTAGACGACGACGTCGACGTCCGGGACATGACCGAGCTCGCGCAGCTCGAGCGGCGAGAACTTCGCCTGGGCGGGGCCGCGGCGCGCGAAGACGTGGACGTCGGTCACAGGGCTCTGGCGCAGACCGGCCTCGACGTTCGCCGGGATCTCCGTCGACAGCAGGTCGTCCGGGTGCTTGGCGAGGATCCGTGCGACGTCGAGCGCGACGTTGCCTGCGCCGAGGACCGCGACCTGGCGCGCCTCGAGGGGCCACGTGCGCGGCACGTCGGGGTGACCGTCGTACCAGGAGACGAAGTCGGCGGCGCCGTAGGAGCCGTCGAGGTCGATGCCCGGGATCCGCAGCGCAGCGTCCTTGATCGAGCCGGTCGAGAAGATCACCGCGTCGTAGTGCGCGCGGAGGTCCGCGAGCGTGACGTCCGTGCCGTAGTCGACGTTGGCGATGAGCCGGATGTCGCCGCGGGACAGGATGTTGTGCAGCGCGACGATGATCTGCTTGATCCGCGGGTGATCGGGTGCGACGCCGTAGCGAACGAGACCGAAGGGCGCGGGCAGACGCTCGAAGAGGTCGATGCTCACGTCGAGGTCCGTCTTGGACAGGATGTCGGCGGCGTAGATGCCAGCCGGGCCCGCGCCGACGATCGCGACGCGCAGCGGACGGTTGAGGCTCACGGGAAGCGGCGCCTTCCAGATGGTGGGATGTGCCACGCATTCTAGGCCGCGCCCCGCCGCGCCCCGCCTCCCCGCGCCACATGCTGGACACCTGGCTCACATCGCGGACAGCCTGTGACGCGGGCGACACCCGCGTCCTCCCCCGGGACGCAGGAGCCGACCCGCGACGAAGTAGCGTCGCCCTGTGACCACCCGAGCGCCCCGCAACGCAGCCCGGACCGGCGTCCTCGCAGGTCTCGGCGCGTACGGGCTCTGGGGCGCCTTCCCCCTCTACTTCCCACTGCTCGCGCCCGCCGAGCCCGTCGCCGTCATCGCCCACCGCGTCGTGTGGTCGCTGCTCGTCATGGTCGTCGTCGTCACCGCAACCCGCGGCTGGCGGCAGGTCCTCGAGGTCGCGCGCGATCGTCGCACCCTCGTCACCCTCGCGGTCGCGGCCGTGCTGCTCTCGGTCAACTGGCTCGTCTACGTCTTCGCGGTCATGACCGGTCACGTCGTCGACGCGGCGCTCGGGTACTTCATCAACCCGCTCATCACCGTCGCGCTCGCCGTGACGTTGCTGCGCGAGCGGGTCTCGCGGACGCAGCTCGTCGCGCTCGCCCTCGGGGCTGCGGCCGTCGTCGTCATCGCGCTCGGCTATGGACGGTTCCCGTGGGTCGCCGTCGTGCTCGCCCTCACCTTCGGCGGATACGGCCTGCTCAAGAACCGCGCAGGGCGGACGGTGGGCGCCGCGACCGGCCTCACGATCGAGACCGCCGTGCTCGCCCCGGTCGCCGCGGGGTACCTCGTGTGGCTCACTGCGGCCGGGTCCTCGACGTTCACGACGATCGGCGGCTGGCACGCCGCGGCCCTCGCGAGCGCAGGCCTCGTCACCGTCGTCCCGCTTCTGCTGTTCGCCGCGGCGGCGCGGCGCACGTCGCTCACGCTCATCGGCCTCATGCAGTACGGCACGCCCGTCGTGCAGTTCCTCATCGGGGTGCTCGTCTTCGGCGAGCACATGCCCGCGAGCAGGTGGTGGGGCTTCGCGCTCGTGTGGGTCGCCCTCGTCGTGCTCACGGTCGACGGCCTGCGGCGCGGCCGGGCCCACCGGCTCGCGCGTGCAGCCGACGCCCCCGCTTAACCCGCGGCGACCCGCAGCCCGGTGAGCGCCTCGCGCGCCCGGGGCACGACGGTGCGCGCCACCGGGCCGGACAGACCCGGCAGAGAAAGGGTGACGTCGAGGCCTCCGCAACGGACGGCCCACGCGGACACCGGCACGTCCCCACCGGTGCGCGGCACGCCGAGGATCGCCCGCGCGGACCGCAGGACGTCCAGCCTCAGGGCGAGCCCGCTGCCCGCGGGCGCACGGTCCTCGACGCTCACTGAGCGCGGTGACCGCTCCGGGGATCTCATGAGGTTCGCGAAGAACCCGCCCGACGGCTCCATCTCCTCGAGCAGCGCCGTCAACGTCTGCTCCGCCTCACCCTGCGCCCGGCGGGCGTCGGCCACGAGGAGGACCGGGTCCTCGCAGAACGACCCGGTCCACGCCCACACGGCCGACGTCGTGCTCCCGGAGAAGACGGCTGCCATCACCGCGAGGGCGTTGGCATGACGGGCCGCGCTGCCCCGCGCGCCCGAATCACGCTCCGACGCCGCTCGGGCACGTGCGGTCGCCTCGGCAACGCGATGCTCGCGCTCCGTCCCCGTCGTGGCCTCACCCGGCCGGTGCAGGACGGTCCACTCCGCGAGCGCCGCGTCGTCCAGTTCGATCATCACCCGAGCATCGTGCCGCACGTCGCACGGAATGAGCTCGACTCGAGCACGCCTCGACCGTCGTGCTCAGTCGACGAGCCGCGCGGCGGCGGCGGGTGTCCGGTTCCACACGTCCATGGTCGTGTGGCTCGACCGTTGCTGGATCTCGATCGCAGTGGTCAGGCGGGCGTGACGACGAGCCCGCGGATGAGCGTCTCCGCGTCGGCGACGACGCGGCCGACGAGCTCGGTCGGGACCGGCCCGAGCGTGAGCAGGATGTCCTGGGCGCCCGCGCGCATCGCCCACCTGATCTCGTGGGCCTCCGGGGTCTTGCCGAAGAGGCCCTTGCGCGCGGGAGCCAGGACGCGATCGCTCCGCACGACGTCCGACGCGGCCGGCACGTCGAGCGGCGTCCCGCGCACAGCGCCAGGGACGCTGCCGTCGAGACCAGCAAGCAGGTCGAGGGTCGCGGCGGCCCCACCCTGGGCCGGCGCGGTCTCGAACACGAGCATGACCGGCGGCAGCACCGCCTCGCCGTACCAGAGGTAGCCGATCGGACCGTTGGAGTAGTCGTACCGGTAGAGCTCCTTGGAGAGCTTCTCGACGTACCGGATCCCGTGCATGCTCGTGGCCTTGTCCGTGCCGAACACCTGGTTGGCGACCCAGCCCGACAGCAGCATCGGGTCGATGACGTCGCCGTCCTCGTCCGCCGCGCCGACCAGGGCCCAGCACATGTCCTCGGGGAAGGTGAAGTTGATGTGCATCGGGAGTGCCTCTCGATAGGTCGTGCGGCTGACAGGTGACGTCCGGGATGCGGCAGCGGCTACGCGACCGACTCGGCAGCGGCAAGGTCCTCGCCTGCGCGCCAGAACTGGGTCGTGAGGTAGAGACCTGCGACGAGAAGGACGGCGCCCCCCGCGATACCCCACGTCCCCAGGAGTGTCGCCGTCTCACGGTCGTCCGGGAACAGACCACGGATCTGCAGCATTGCTGCGCCGAAGAAGATCCCGATCGCTCCGAACGCGCACATCCATGCGTCAAAACGCCAGCGGAAGGAGAACCACCGCCAGAACGCTGTTCCACCGCCGCCGGTCCGTCGCTTTCCGCGAGCCTGCTCGACCCGCGCGCGCAGGAGCGGGTGGAGCGCGTCAAGGTCGTCGACCTCCTTGACCTCAGGTCTCGGCGTGCGAACCTGCCGCCGCGTCCAGGCGCGCTTCTTCACCATCGACCCGAGGGCGGCTCCCGAGAGGCCCGCGATCATGAGGCCGTTGATGAGCCACGTGACCCACGTGAGGTCCCCGTTGGTCGTGGCCAACTGCTCGTTGCCCATGAGCGCCACGAGCCACATGCACACCGACCCCCCGAGAACCGCCCAGAAGAGCGACCACGTCGGCGAGATCATCCGCCACAACGAGGTGTTCGACGCCTGCGGCAGCGCGGTGTCCGCGGGGGCGTCCCGGTTGCGGCGGATCGACCCGCGCCGTTGCAGCTCCCCGATGAAGAGGATGCTCGAACCGATGAGCGGCACGAAGACCGTGGAGTACAGCGGTGCGCTCGCGACGACGATGTCGAACGATCCGAGCTTCCACGGAGCCACCGAGGCCGCCACGAGCTGGCACACGACAACGACGAGGACGTGGAGACCGAGCAGGACGTACCCGGTCGTGAGCGCGCCGTTGCGGCCGAGCGCTCGCCACAGGCTCCCGCCAATGGGGATCTCCGCGCCATCGAGCGTGCCGCGACCCATCGCCCTCAGCCCTCAAGACGCGCGGCGGCGACGGCGCGCTCGGCGTCTGCGAAAGCTCCGTGGGCACGCTTCGGGTCGATCTCGTTGACGCCCATGACGACGTCGTGCTGACCGAGGCGCATCGCCCACACCGCATTGCTCTCGGCGTCCCTCGTCGTGAAGATGCCGAGCGCCTTGGACGCGGGCTGGTGGAAGGTGCTGCGGATGACGAGCTGCTCCCCCCGCAGCCCGCTCGCGTCCTCGACCTGTCCGCGCGGGAGCACCGACCGCACGAGCTGCTCGAGGCGCTCCCGCTCGTCACCGAAAGCAGGCTGGATGACGCTGACGAGCATCACCAGCGGGACGGCGAACGCCCGGTTCCACACGTAAGTCGTCGTACCGCCCGACCGTTGCTGGATCTCGATCGCTGAGGTGAGCGGGAGGACGACCTTGTGGTCCATCGACGGGCCCTCGCCGACCTCGCGGAGGTGTGCGACGACGTCTCTCACCCGGGTGTGCGCCGCGACGTCGGGGTTCGACGCGTCGTAGACCACGGTCCACCCGAGGCCTTCGGCCCCGTCGACGACGACGTCCACCATGGGCGTCCTCCTGGGCTCGTCCGGCACGGTCATCGCTGCTCGGCCAGCGACGCGAGCCGGGCCCGTTCCCACCGCTCGAGCGTGTGCGCGGCGGTCTCGTGGTCGATCCTGGCGGCCTCGTCCCTGTCGACGACGCGCGCGGTGCGCAGCAGCTCGAGCGCCTGCGGCAGGACGCCGTCGAGGGCGTCGGCGGGTACGTCGACGAGCTCGACGAGCACGTCCGTCTCGGCATCGAGGCGCATCGCCCAGCGCACCTCGACGCGCTCGGGCAGCTCCGGCTTGCGGAACGACTTGCGCTGCCCGGGCATCCGACGCTCCGTCTGGACGACGGCGAGCGCGTCCGGGAGCCCGTCCTCGGCGGGGACGACCACCGCCCCAGCGACCGAGCCGTCACCGCCCGCGATGACGGGCAGCGTCGCCGCCGCGTCGCCCTGCGCCTCGAACACGCTCACCTTGATCAGCACGGGCGGGAAGGCGTCCGTCCCGAGCCAGACGAACCGAGAGTCGTCGGTGCCCCTGTCGAGACCGGCGATGTGCGCGTTGAACCTGTTCATCCACGACATGGTCACGCGGTCCGTGCGGACGCCATGACGCACGGTGACGATCGCCGCCGCCGCCGCTGCCGGCATGTCGAGTCCGAGACCAGGCCAGTCGACCGGGATCGCTAGCCAAGCCTGCGGCCGCGGGTCGAAGCGGACGAGCTGCGTCATGAAGGGTTCTCCTCGTGGTCCGACGGCGTGGTCCGATGCGTGCGCCAGGGCCGTCTGGCAGACCGACCCGCGCGCACCAAGCCTGTCACGCGAGCGACTCTCCCGCCGCGAGGTCCTCCCCCGCCCGCCAGAACTGCGTCGTGCCCCACAGGCCGATGCCCAGCATCGCGAGCCCGGCCGGCGCGACGATCGCGGCGGCCATCGTCAGGGAGCGCGCGTCGTCGGGGGCCTCGATCGTGCTCGCGAGGAAGAAGACGGCGATCCAGACCGCAACGGCGCCGATCGCGCACAACCAGATGTCGAAGCGCCAGCGGAACGAGAACGCCCGCCAGAACCGCTCCGACCGGGGGACGGGCTGGGCCTCCTGCTGCGCCCGGCGCCGCGCGGCGACGATCGGGTGCTCCGCCTCCGGGGGCGTCTGTGCCTCGTACGACGACGACGGCCGTGCCGTGCCCACGATCCCCACGTCGTTGCGTGCGGCAGCGGCCGCGGAGCCGTTCAGGTAGCGCGCCCACGTAACCTTCTTGAGCCAGCTGCCCGCGTTCTGTCCCGCGAACCCCGCGAGGATGAACGCGTGGATCGACCACAGCGCCCAGTTGCTCGACCCCGCGGGCGTGCCGTGGCCAAGCTCAGTGTCAGCGCCGGCCCACGTGAACAGCGCACACCCGAGCAGACTCGCAGCCGCCCATAGGGCGTTCCATCGCGGGCTCACCATGCGCCACACGGAGACGTTGGTCCCCTGGGGCAGCAACGTGTCGGTGCGCTGCCGGGCGTTGCGACCCATGGTCCCGCGACGTTGCAACTCCCCGATGAACAGCGCCGTGGACCCGAGGAGGGGCAGGAGCACCGTCGAACCGAGGGCGAGCGTCTGTGCCGCGTCAATCGTGTCGTCGTCCGTGCCGTCGATCAGCGAGAGCAGGCCAGCGACCAGGACGATGAGCACGTGGAGGCCCAGCAGCGCATAGCCCGCGACTAGTGCCCCGTTGCGCCCGAGGCCACGCCAGAAGGCGCCGCCGACCGGGATCTCCGCGCGGTCCAGCCCACCGCTCTGTGCGGCCCGGTGTGCCGTGTCGTCTGTCACGAGGACTCGGCCTCCACCTCGACCTCAGCCCCGGGCTGCTCGATCCAGCTGATCGAGTCGGCCACCGCGTCGAGGAACGCGGCGACGGGAGCGTCGACCCCCGCCGTCGGCGTCGTGAACCGGATGTGGAGCAGCTCGTCGGAGTCCGGCCGGGGGATCCAATAGGCGAGCTGGAGCGAGGGGGTCTCTTCTTCCATGCCGCGGAGCACGCCGTGGCTGAGCTCGCGCACCGCCAGCCCGGACCGCAGTTCGCGAATCTCTCGCCCCGGGTAGGCGGCCTCGAGCCGATCCCGCATCGCGTCCCGACCCGATGTGGCCCCGGCGGACGCGAGGTCGCCCGAGTCGGCCACCGCCGACGCAGCAGGCGACGTCGAGGGGGCCGCCGGCGTCGGCCAGGGCACGTCCCGGCCCACGACCGACGCGGAGAACGGGACCCCGGGGAGCATCTGCGTCGCCATGAGCAGCGTGTGAGCGCCCGCCTCGCGCGTCTGGCGTGCGAGGTCGACGATCCGCGTGACCGCGTCTCGGCGAAGCGAGGCCAACCGGTCCGACCGCCCGACCGCGTCGACGACGGCGGCGCGAGCGAATGCGCGGACGCGGTCCTCCGCGTCGAGCGGAACCCGCAGCCACGTCCCTGGCAGGACGATGCGGAAGTCTCCCGCCGTGCGCACCTGGGTCGCCTGGGGCGTAGTCATGCCGTCGGCCCGTCGGTGAGGACCCGAAGTCCTGCGAGGACACCGAGCGACTCCGCGGGCAGATCCTCGAACGTGCCGACGGTGTGGGCGAACATGACGACCTCGATCATCTCCTCGTTCGTCTCGGGGAAGATCCCCCAGGTCACACGTTCCTCGACCACGGCAACCCCGAGCCCCGGCTGGAAGTCGGACTCGATGACATGGACGCCTTCGGCCGGACCGACAGGCGTCTCCCCCTCGATCGCGCTTACGACCAGCCGCTCACTCTCCGCCGACTCGTCACCCAGGAGCGCGATCACGCCCTGCGCGAAGGTCCCCGGGGCCCGGTCGGCGCTGCGCGGTCCCATCTGCGCGACGAGCACGGCCGCGACCTGACCATGCTCAGGCAACGGGATCCACACCGCTGCCTGCGCGCCGGCCTCGAGCGTGGGGGCGAGGGACTGCACGATGCCGATGAGACCCGTCGCGAGCTCCTCCCCTGCACCGGGGACAACGATCTCCTCGCTCGCTCCCTGCTCGACGCGGAGCTGCCACGCGGCATAGGCCGTTCCGGCCGCCCACTCCACGACGTCCGAGCCGAGCTCGGGCAGGTGGAACCAGTGCGGCGCAAGGTCGAGCGACAGCACAGCAGAAGGTGCTTGAGGCACGCGAGATCCCATCATCACTTGAGGAGGTCGACACCGTCGACGATCTTGTCGACGAGTCCACCGGCGGACACTCCGCCGTTGAGGATACGACCCGAGTTGCCGGCGAGACCGTCGAGGTGGCCCGACCCGATGCCGACGACGCCCTTGAAGGTTCCGAAGCCGTCACCCGAGCCGATCGCACCCTCGAGGCTGCCCAGGCCCTTGTGGAACGTCGCGAGGTTGACGCCGACATTCGCCAGGAGGAGGCCGATCCCCTTCGCCTTGAGTCCCTTGTCGAGGAACTCCCAGTTTCGACTCGCAATGGTCCCGAGGTCGAGGAGCTCGTCGTTCAGCTTGAGCGCCGTCTTTAGCTTGAACGGGTTGACGAGCAGGTTCCCCAGGTTCGCCCGGAAGGCAGAGCCGAAGGAGAGCGTGCCCGCCTTGTACGCGCTGTGGATTGCGCTCTGCGCGCTGCTGCGCACGAACGGGGACTTGAGGAGGGCGAGCCCTCCTGTGGCGTGCTTCCCGGACTGGAACAGGATGAGCGCGTCGTGCGTCTTGCCGTGGAAATTTACTGCCGCAGGACCGTTGCGGAGCAGGACCTGGTTGGCGGCGTTGCCCTTGAGGTACTTGGCACCCGCTCCGATGAGCTTGCCGCCGAAGAGCGTGAGGGCGGCCATGCCGACGGCCAGGGCGAGGTCACCCCAGCTCCCCTCACCACGCTTGAGCTTGATCGCCGCATCGACGATCGCGATGAGCGCGCCGATTGCGGCGAGCACCAACAAGACCTGGCCGAGGATCGGCACCCAGGCGAGGAAGATCGAGAGGACGGCGGCGATGTCGCAGACCATCTTGATGATCTCGACGACGACGGAGGCCTTGTCCCAGAACGTGTCGTTGAGCCCGTTCGCCCCCTTGCCCTCCGTGACCTCCTTGATCTTGTTCGCCGCGATGAGGGCGGCGTCCGCACGCGCGTCGAACGCGTCCTGCCACTGCCCCTGGGCGGTGACGATCTGCGCCTCGAGGTTGGTCACCTGGTTCTCGGCCGTCGTGACGGCCTTCTGCAGCTCTTCGACCTCGTCCTCGGGGGTCTCGACGTACCACCGGGTCGCGTCCAGGAGGTCTTGCCTGCGGTTCCACAGCGTCGAGCGAGCCGTCGCGAGGGACGCCGTGAGCGTGACGATCGTCGCAGCGGGCCCCTCCGAGGCCGCGATCGCCGTCGCGAGCGCTTCGGAGTAGACGACGAGGGCGTCGCCTGTCGCACGGTAACGGTCGGCGGCCTTCTCGATGTCGGCCTTCACCGACGTCGCCGTCTCGCGTGTCGCCTCGATCGCCTCGCTGCACATCTCGACGTCGAGGATCGCCTGCAGCACCGCGCACGCCTCGAGGATCGCGTCGCCCAGGTCGGCGTACTCCTGGCCCTTGGTCTTCACCAGGTCTGCATCGCCAGCGAGCTTGTCGTACTTCGCTTCCATGGCCATCGTCTACTCGCCTCCGCCTTCTCCAGGCTGGTTCATCGCGGGCCGGGTCCTCTTCACGCCTGCGAGCTTGCTGCCGGACCCGTTGAGCGTGCTGGTGGACATCCCGAAGCCACCGGACACGTTCAGGCCTCCAGACACGGTGAGACCGGGCGCCGGCGCGAGGCCGATGCCCTGCGACCCACCGCCCAGCGATGCCGGCGCGAGGCCGATGCCCTGCGACCCACCGCCCAGACCCGAGCCGGAGCCGGAGCCGGAGCCGGAAGACAGTGAGGCGCCCGAGCCCGATGACGACGAACCGCCGCCACCACCACCGTTGCCACCCCCACCAGCTTGCCCACCACCGCCGGAACCGCCGGAACCGCTACCCGAGCCTCCTGTAACGCCACCGCCACCGCCACCGCCGCCGCCGCCGCCTGACGATCCGCTGTCGTCTGACTCCTCGAGCGCGTCCGCGAGGTCGGCGTCGACCGCGGTGAAGTTCTCCGCAATGCCAGCGATGTTGGACTTGAGCACCTCAAGGTCCTCGATCATGTCCTTGCGCCGGATGTCCCAGTTGCGCGCGAACGTCTCGACCCGATCCTGGAGCCCTTCCTCGCCAGTCGCCTTGGCGACAGCGTCAGCCCGGTCGTTGGCGTCTGTGAACTCGGCAATGATCGACGAGAGGTTGCTCGCGAGTGTGGTGAGCGACTCGAGGTCGATCTTGATGTCCGGCCCGGCCATCCGCCGACCCCTCTCTCTCCGTGACGTGCGTCGTCAAAGTCCGTGACGTGTGTCTTTCGCCTAGGCCTCGCCTGTCGAGGAGAAGCCCGGCACCTGTGTGCGACGCAACCAGTGAGCGCCGCGGGAGGTCGCGTCGCACGCACGAGCGTCCGACGCGACCTCCGGGAAGATCAGCCCTGGATGGCCTTGGCGAGGCTCGAGTCGACGTCGCCGAGCGTCGTGGCCGCGGCCTCGACGAAGCCCGCGAGACCGTCGATCGCGTTGACCGCCTGGACCGTGCCCGTCGTGAACTGCTCGTACGTCGTCTGGAACGCGCCCGAGGCCTGGTCCGTGACGAAGCCGCTCGCGACGAGGTCGTCGACCTGACGCTTGAGGTCGTTGAGCGTGTCCGTGAGGGTCTGCTGCCCCGTCCGCAGGCGCGTAGCAGCACCGTTCATCTCGTCGTAGGACACGTTGATGTTGGCCATGACTTCCCCCTCCGGGAGTCCGCACCGACCCTCGTGGCCGGCAACTGCCACGAACCTACGCGAAGACCAACGACCTGCCCATGGGGAGTACTCCCCATCGGCAGG
>JAFABT010000246.1 GCA_023425905.1 Actinomycetes bacterium
GGGTCGAGGCGGTCCTCGCGGGCAACGCCCGTCCGGCCCGCCACGCGGCGGCACGCGGCCCGTGCCGCGGTTCGCGGTCGTCGACGTGCTCTCGGACGCCCAGCTGCTGCCTGCGATCTTCTTCATCTTCTCGCGTGCCGGCTGCGAGGGAGCCCTCGCGCAGTGCCTCGCGTCAGGGTTGCGGCTCACGACGAAGGACGAGGCGCTCCGCATCCGGACGGCCGTCGAGGCCCGATGCGCGGACGTGCCGGCCGAGGACCTCCACGTCCTCGGGTACCACGTCTGGCTGGACGGGCTCGAGCGAGGGCTCGCCGCGCACCATGCCGGGATGCTGCCCCTCTTCAAGGAGACCGTCGAGACGCTCTTCGCCGCAGGGCTCGTCAAGGTCGTCTTCGCGACCGAGACCCTCGCGCTCGGGATCAACATGCCCGCGCGCTCCGTCGTCCTGGAGAAGCTCGTCAAGTGGGACGGGTCCGCGCACAACCCCCTGACGCCGGGGGAGTACACCCAGCTCACGGGACGGGCGGGGCGGCGCGGGATCGACGTCGAGGGGCACGCCGTCGTCGTGGCCCATCCGGGTCTCGACCCGGTCGCGCTCGCCGGGCTCGCCTCCAAGCGGCTCTACCCGCTGCGGTCGGCGTTCCGTCCGACGTACAACATGGCCGTCAACCTTGTCGCCCAGGTCGGACGCACCCGCGCACGCGAGGTGCTCGAGACGTCGTTCGCGCAGTTCCAGGCGGACCGCGGCGTCGTCGGGCTCGCTCGACAGGCGCAGCAGCAGTCCGAGGCGCTCGAGGGCTACCGCGAGGCGATGACGTGCCACGCGGGGGACTTCAGCGAGTACGCGCGGCTGCGCGACGACCTGGGGCGGCTCGAGCGGGACGCGCAGCGCGACGCGAGCGAGGAGCGTCGTCGAGGGCTGCACGGGTCGCTCGCCGCGCTACGTCCCGGGGAGGTCGTGCGGCTCGTCACCCGCCGCCGCAAGAGTCAGCTCGCCGTCGTCATCGACACGACCGGACCGGCCCGGTTCACGAGCTCGCGCCCCGTCGTCCTGGGAACCGACCGCGTCGTGCGCACCCTGAGCCCCGACGACCTCGACGAGGCGCCCACGGTCGTGACGACGCTGCGTCTCCCCAAGGGCTTCAGCTCGCGCAACCCCGGCGCGCGTCGGCGGCTCGCCGAACAGCTCACGGAGATCGCCCGCGCCCAGGGAGCAGCGCAGGTGGGACGTGCGGCTCGGCGTGCGCGTGCGGGCCGCAGCGCCGAGGACGACGCGGCCGTCGCCTCGCTGCGCCGACGCCTGCGCGAGCACCCGTGCCACCAGTGCCCTGAGCGCGAGGACCACGCCCGGTGGGCGGAGCGGCACTCCCGGCTGGGGCGAGAGCACGCGGCCCTCGTCCGCCGGATCGAGGGACGGACCGGGACGATCGCCCGCACCTTCGACCACACGTGCACCGTGCTCACCGAGCTGGGCTACCTCGCGAGCGGTGACTCCGAGGACGGTGCACCGACGACGGTCGTCACGGCACCGGGGGAGCAGCTGCGCAGGATCTACGCAGAGAACGACCTGCTCGTCGCCGAGTGCCTGCGGAGCGGTGCGTGGGACGAGCTCGACGCCCCCGGGTTGGCTGCGGTCGTCTCGAGCGTCCTCTACTCCGCGCGCCGGGAGACCGACGCCCCGGCCCATGTCCCGGGCGGGGACGGCGGCACGATCGGGCGCGCCCTCGAACAGACCGTCCGCGTCTGGTCGCGGCTCGACGACCTCGAGCGCGTTCACGGGCTCGAGACGGTCCAGGTCCCCGACCACGGGCTCGTCGGCCCGGTCCACGCCTGGGCGCGCGGCCGCTCGCTCGACGCCGTGCTCCGCGGCAGCGAGCTCGCGGCCGGTGACTTCGTCCGGTGGTGCAAGCAGATCATCGACCTCCTCGACCAGCTGAGCACCGCGGCCCCCACCGCGAGGCTGCGCACGGCGGCGTCGAGCGCGGTCGGGCTGCTGCGCCGCGGGGTCGTCGCGTACTCCTCGGTCTGAGGCTCTCCCGGGTGCAGCAGCCCAGGTGGAGGCCGTAGCGTGAGCCCGTGACCTCGACCCTGTACCGGGGAGGCATCGTCCACTCGTCGACCGACCCTGGCGCCGAGGCGATCCTCGTGCGCGACGGCGTCGTCGTGTGGCTGGGCGCGACCGACGCGTCGTCGGACGTGGCCGCGGCGGCCGACGAGGTCGTCGAGCTCGACGGCGCGCTCGTCGCCCCCGGGTTCGTCGACGCCCACGCGCACGTCCTCGAGACGGGGCTCGCGCTCACGAGCGTCGACCTCTCACCGGGCGCTGGGGTGCGCAGCCTCCCGCAGGCGCTCGCCGCGGTCGAGAGGGCGGCGAAGGCGGCCCGGGCCGCAGGTCAGACCGGTCCGCTGCTCGGTCACGGCTGGGACGAGACCGCCTGGCCGGAGGGTCGGCCGCCATCGATGCTCGAGCTCGATCGCGCAGGTGATGGTGCACCCGTCTACCTCGCCCGCGTCGACGTCCACAGCGCCGTCGTGTCCTCGTCCTTCGCCCACGTCGCTCGGCTGCGAGACCTGCCCGGGTGGCAGCCGGAAGGTCTCGTCGTCGGGGACGCGCACCATGCGGCCCGGGAGGCCGCGCGCGACGTCCCTGCCGGGCTCCGAGAGTCGCTGCACAGGCGAGCGCTCCTGCACGCGGCGTCGAGGGGCATCGTCTCGCTGCACGAGCAGAGCGCGCCGTCCGTCGACACCCGCGACGGCCTGCGATCGCTCCTCGCGATGACGGCCGACGCCGCGAGCGGGCTCCCGCACGTCGCTGGTTACCGTGCCGAGCTGTGCGAGACCGCTGACGACGCCCGAGCGCTGCTCGCGGACATCCCGGGCCTCGCGGGGATCGGCGGGGACCTCAACGTCGACGGCTCGCTCGGCTCGCGCACGGCCGCCCTGCGTGAGCGCTACGCCGACGTGCCGTCCGCGGGCCGGGGCACGTTGCACCTCACCGCGGAACGGATCTGCAACCACCTCACGGCGGTGACGCGCGCCCGTGCGCACGCGGCGTTCCACGTCATCGGTGACGGCGCGATGGACGAGCTGCTGCTCGGGCTTCGTGCAGCGAGCGAGGTCGAGGGGCTCGACGTGATCCGAGCGGCAGGGCACCGGGTCGAGCACGCGGAGATGCTCGACGCCCCGGGTCTCGCGCAGGTCCTCCTGTTCGGTCTTCACCTCAGCGTCCAGCCCGCATTCGACGCGACGTGGGGCGGGGAACGGGGGATGTATGCCGCCCGGCTCGGGCCAGGCCGGGCCGCCGGGCTCAACCCGTTCGCGGACCTCGTCGGGGCGGGCGTCCCGATCGCCTTCGGCTCGGACAGCCCTGTGACGCCGTTCGATCCGTGGGGGGCGATCCGCGCCGCGGTTCATCACCACCAGGTGGAGCAGCGCATCTCGGCCGCCGCCGCGTTCCTCGCGCACACGCGCGGCGGGTGGCAGGCGGCACGCGCGGGGCGTCCTGGAGCAGGCGAGCTCCGCGTCGGCGCGCCCGCGGACCTCGCGATCTGGCGCGTCGAGCAGCTGCTCGAGCAGCGCTCGGGCGGCAC
>JAFABT010000263.1 GCA_023425905.1 Actinomycetes bacterium
CGCCTCCGACGCGGCACCGGTGTGGCTCGAGGTCGTGAGCGCGAGCGGGCTCGCCGAGCGACGCCGCGTGCTGCCGCTCACGGTCGACGCCGGGCGCGTCCGGGTCCGCGACCTCGACCGGGACGCCGAGCTCACGGTCGCCGTCCACCGGATCGCGCGCGCCACCCGGGTCGCCGACTGAGCGGCGCCCGGCCCACTTGCGGCCGCGGGTGACAATGGACGGATGATTTCCGGCCCCCTCATCGTCCAGAGCGACAAGACTCTCCTGCTCGAGGTCGACCACGAGCAGGCCGAGGCGTGCCGCCGCGCGATCGCCCCCTTCGCAGAGCTCGAACGCGCCCCCGAGCACATGCACACCTACCGCCTCACCCCGCTCGGGCTCTGGAACGCACGGGCGGCGGGGCACGACGCCGAGCAGGTCGTCTCCGTCCTCCTCGAGTACTCCCGCTACCCCGTCCCGCACGCGCTGCTCGTCGACGTCGCCGAGACGATGTCGCGCTACGGGCGGCTGCAGCTCGTCCAGGACCCGGTGCACGGCCTCGTCCTGCACGCGACCGACGCGGCCGTGCTCGCCGAGGTCCTCCACTCCAAGCGCACCGCGGGAATGGTCGGCGAACGGCTCGACGCGACCGACGTCGTCGTCCACGCCTCCCAGCGCGGCCACCTCAAGCAGGCGCTGCTCAAGCTCGGCTGGCCCGCGGAGGACCTCGCGGGCTACGTCGACGGCGAGAAGCACGACATCGCGCTCGCCCAGGACGGCTGGTCCATGCGCCCCTACCAGCAGCAGGCGGTCGACGGCTTCTGGCACGGCGGGTCCGGCGTCGTCGTCCTGCCCTGCGGGGCCGGCAAGACGATCGTGGGCGCCGGGGCCATGGCGAAGTCGGGGACGACGACGCTCATCCTCGTGACGAACACCGTCTCCGCCCGGCAGTGGCGCGACGAGCTGCTGCGCCGCACGAGCCTCACCGAGGACGAGATCGGCGAGTACTCCGGTGCCCGCAAGGAGATCCGACCCGTGACGATCGCGACCTACCAGGTGCTCACGCTGCGCCGGAAGGGCGCCTACCCGCACCTCGAGCTGCTCGACGCCCGCGACTGGGGGCTCGTCGTCTACGACGAGGTCCACCTGCTGCCCGCGCCGATCTTCCGGATGACGGCCGACCTCCAGGCCCGCCGTCGCCTCGGCCTCACCGCGACGCTCGTGCGCGAGGACGGTCGGGAGGACGAGGTGTTCTCGCTCATCGGCCCCAAGCGCTTCGACGCGCCCTGGAAGGACATCGAGGCGCAGGGCTACATCGCGCCCGCCGAGTGCGTCGAGGTGCGCCTCGACCTGCCCGAGCGGGACCGGATGGTCTACGCGACCGCCGAGCCCGAGGACCGCTACCGGCTCGCCGCGTCCGCCCCGGGCAAGAACCGCGTCGTCGAGCAGCTCGTCGCCCGGCACGCCGGGGAGCAGACCCTCGTCATCGGGCAGTACATCGACCAGCTCGAGGAGCTCGCCGACCACCTCGACGCACCCCTCATCACCGGTGCGACGACCGTCCCCGAGCGGCAGCGGCTCTTCGACGCCTTCCGCAACGGCGACGTGACGACCCTCATCGTGTCGAAGGTCGCGAACTTCTCGATCGACCTGCCCGAGGCCGCCGTCGCCATCCAGGTCTCCGGCTCCTTCGGATCCCGCCAGGAGGAGGCCCAGCGCCTCGGCCGGATCCTGCGACCCAAGGGCGACGGGCGCACCGCACACTTCTACACCGTCGTCACCCGCGACACCGTCGACCAGGACTTCGCCGCACACCGCCAACGCTTCCTCGCCGAGCAGGGCTACGCCTACACGATCCTCGACGCCGGAGACCTCGCGCCCGCGTGACGCCGCCCTGGCGACGGAACGGATCCCGCGAGCGACGTTGCTGCCGCGAGCCGCGAGGCGGCACGATGAGCGGGTGATCCCCTCGAGCGTTGACGCCCCCTCTGTGCGAAGCATCCTGGGGCGGTGGGGCCGGGTGGTCGCTGCGCTCGCGATCGCGGCGGGCATGACCCTCGGTGCAGGCGGGGCTGCCCTCGCCACGCTGCCCGTCGAGGCGCCGCTCGACCTGCCGGCGCGCGTCCACGACTCAGCCGGGGCGCTCGGGGACGACGCAGCCAGCGTCGAGGCGGCGCTCGACCGGCTCGAGACCGAGTCGCCGTACGCGCTCGTCATCGCGTTCGTCCCGAGCTTCGACGGGGTCGGTGCGCAGGACTGGGCGCAGCAGACCGCGGAGCTGTCCGGCCTCGCCGACACCGACGTCCTGCTCGCGGTCGCGATCGAGGACCGCCGCTACGCGCTCGAGGTCGGGGACGCGGTCGCGTTGACCGATCTCCAGATCCAGCAGATCAGGGTCGACCGCGTCGGAGGCCCGCTCCTCGACGACGACTGGGTCACCGCCGCGACCGGCGCGGCCGACGGCCTCCGGGAGGCCGCCGCCGCCGCGTCGCAGGAGGCCCCGGTCGCGGAGACCCGCGCCTCACTCGTGCCGATCCTCGTCTCCACGCTCGCTGTCGTCGGGATCATCGCCCTGGCCGTGTGGATCGCCGACCGCAGGAGCAAGCGACAGGTCGCCGCCGCGCGCCGGTGATCGACACGCACGACTGACCGAGCGCTACCGCTTCGGGCGACCGCCGCGGGCGACGGCCGTGAGGACGTCCTTGCCGAACTGGCTGATGACGTCGAGCTGGATACCCTTGGGGCACACCGCGGTGCACTCGCCGATCTGCGTGCAGCCGCCGAAGCCCTCGTGGT
>JAFABT010000346.1 GCA_023425905.1 Actinomycetes bacterium
GCTCAGCCCCGTGTTCGCGAGCCGCCTCGACGCCGAGCTCTGGCTCGGTGAGCGCGGCCGCGACATTGCCCGTGGCGGCGTGGCGTCGGCGGGCCTTGAGCACGAGGGTGCAGCGATCGGCGTCCCGGTCGCCCTCACGCCCTGACGCGTCCCGGTGCGGGACCGAGCGTCGCCCACGACTCGGCGAGGACCCGGACCGCTCGCGCGAGGTCCTCGACGCCGAGCGTGTAGGGCAGCCGGAGGAACTGCTGGAGCCCGCCGTCGACCGCGAAGTCCGGTCCAGGGCTGACCGCGACGCCTCGCCGCAGCGCCGCGACGCACAGCGGCGTCGACACCGGTCGCCCGAGGTCCACCCACAGGCTCTGGCCTCCCCGCGGCGAGGTGAAGCGCCACTCGGGCAGCTCGGTGCGGACCGCCTCGACGAGGCTGTCGCGTCGCTCGCGGAGCAGCGCATGGCGCTCGGGCATCGTCGCTGCGAGATCACTGACGAGCTCGGCGACGACGAGCTGCTCGAGCACCGCCGTCGCGATGTCGATCGCTGCCCGTGAGGCGGCGAGCCGCCGCACGAGGTCGGGGTGGGCGCGGAGCCAACCGATGCGGAGCCCACCCCAGAAGGCCTTCGACGCGGACCCGATCGTCACGAGCTGGGGACCGCCGTCGTCCGCCGACCCCACGAGCGGCGGCGGAGGCGCGCCGTCGAGGGTGAGCTCGGTGAGGGTCTCGTCGACGATGACAAGGGTGCGGTGCCGGCGGGCGAGCTCGCGCACGGCCGCGCGGCCGGCGGCGTCGATCGACGTCCCGGTCGGGTTGTGGTGGTCGGGGACGAGGTAGACGGCCCGGGGGGCGACCTGGCGCACCGTCGCAGCCAGCTGGTCGATGTCGGTCCCGTCCTGCCCCACGGGCACCGCGACGGGCCGTGCCCCCGCGGCGCGGACGGCGGCGATCGCCTCGGGGTACGTCGGCTGCTCGACGACGACGCGGTCCCCGGGGCCGACGACCTCGGTGAGCACGAGGCTGAGCGCGTGCTGCGCTCCGCTCGTCACGAGGATCTGCTCGGCCGTCGTCGGTGCGCCGCGCGCGGTGAAACGGTTGGCGATCACCTCGCGGAGGACCTCGAGGCCGAGTGGGTCGTACCCGGTCCCGGTGAGGTAGTGCGGAAGGGCGTCGAGGGCGCGCACGTAGGCGGGGTGGAGCGTCGTCGGCGCCCAGGGTGCGGCGATCGTGAGGTCGATCGTCCGGGCGGGGCTCCCGGCGCGCGGCCGCTCGTGCCGCGCCGGGACAGGGCCGGTGCGCGTCGCCGGGACGGTCGTGAGCGTCCCCACCCCTTGCCACGAATGGAGGTAGCCGTCCTCGCGGAGGCTGCGGTAGGCGCCCTGGGTCGTCGTCCGCGACACCCCGAGGGTGGCGGCGAGCTCGCGCTCTCCGGGCAGCCGTGTGCGGAGGGGGAGTGCTCCGGAGAGGATCTGGTCGCGGATCGCCCCGCCGAGCGCGACGTAGGCGGGCCCGGGGGCGGTCGCACGCCACTCGCCCAGCAGGCGCTGCAGCGCCGCGCCACTCATTCGTCGGTCTGCGACGACGGGCGACGTGGTGAGGGGAGCGGAGATCATCGGTCCACTATCGTCGAAGTGGACCTGGATAACGAGACCACTCGCGACGAGGATTGGCGGGTGACCCGATCAGAACCCGGCGTGAGCGCCGCACGTCCGCCTGTGAGCCCCGCTGCGCCCGCAGACGCCTCGCCGGCGCGACGCGGCGTCCAGCTCATGGTCGGGCTCGTGCTCTACGCGGCCTCGATCGCGCTCCTCGTACGAAGCTCGCTCGGCAACATGCCGTGGGACGCCCTCACTCAGGGCCTCACCCGCCACCTGCCGTGGAGCTTTGGCATGGTGACGATCGCGGTGTCGATCCTCGTCCTCGCGTGCTGGATCCCGCTGCGGCAACGGCCGGGTGTCGGCACGATCGCCAACGTCGTCGTCATCGGCCTGCTCGTCGACCCGGCCTTCGCCCTGCTCGAGCTGCTCCCGGAACAGCTGCCGTTGGCGGCCCAGCTCGCGATGGCCGCAACGGGCATCCTCGCGAACGGGCTCGCCACCGCCGTCTACATCGGTGCGCGCCTCGGGCCCGGACCGCGCGACGGGCTCATGACCGGCCTCGTGCGGCGGACAGGATGGCCCGTGCGGTGGGTGCGCATGGGGATCGAGGGTGTCGTCGTCGCGACGGGATGGGCGCTCGGTGGCACCGTCGGCCTCACGACACTCGCGTACGCGCTGCTCATCGGCCCGATCGTCCACTGGCTGCTGCCACGGTTCGACCGGCGGGCGGCCGTCATCGAGACGACGGCCGCCCCCGCGCTCACGAGATCTTCTGCCCCCGCTTGACGGTGGGCTTCGGCAGCCGCGAGCGTCGGATCTGCACCGAGCGCAGGACGCCGTACATCGTGATGCCCCGCTGCAGGCCGTCCTCGCCGAACTTCGCCGCCACGGCCTTCTTGATGCTCCGGCCGAGGAACGCGAGCTGGACGATCGTCACGAGGACGTAGAGGTAGAGCACAGCGATCGCGATCGCTGCGAAGGTGACGTTCTGCTGCGCGACCGCCGTGATGAGCAGGAAGACGATCGCCACGGGGAGGAAGAACTCACCGAGCAGAAAACGCGAGTCGACGTAGTCGCGCACGAACTTGCGCACCGGTCCGCGGTCACGCGGCGGGAAGTAGCGCTCGTCGCCGTCCTTGAGCGCCTGGTACTCGCGGTCCCGCACGGCCCGCTCCTTGGCCCGCGCCTGCTTCGCGGCGACCTTGCGGTCGTCCGGCACGAGCGGGCGCTTGTTGCGCGCCTCGGCCTCGCGGCGCTTGGGAGTCGGGTGCCCCTTGCCCGCCGGCACGTGGCCGTCGTCGGGCACCACGGGCGTCGTCGGGTCAGGTGTGTCGGACTTGCGGAAGAGTGCCACGTGCTGAGTTTAGTCGAGGGCACGGCCCCGGCGGCGCGCCCTGGGTCCGCAGTGCCGACCGCGCCGCAGGGGTAGCGTGGGCTGGCGTGACCACGACCCCCGCCCAGCCCGCCACACCCCGGGTTCCCGCCGTCGACGTAGATCGGCTGCGCGCCCGTGTCGAGCAGTCGTTCCCCGCCCTGCGGGCGACGCTCGAATCGCTCGTGCGCATCCCGAGCGTCTCGAACGCGTCGTTCGCAGGAGCCGATGTCGAGGGCAGCGCCGAGGCCATCGCCGGTCTGCTGCGGGACGTCGGGCTGCCCGAGGTCGACGTGCTGCGCGCCGTCCTCCCCGACGGCTCGTCTGGTGCGCCTGCCGTGGTCGCGCGGCGCCCGGCCGCACCCGGTGCGCCGACCGTCCTGCTCTACGCCCACCACGACGTCCAGCCCCCGGGCGACCTCACCCACTGGCGGACGGAGCCCTTCGAGCCCGTCGAGGTGGACGGCAGGCTGTACGGCCGTGGGGCCGCCGACGACAAGGCGGGCATCGTCGCGCACCTCGGTGCACTCGGCGCTCTCGTCACAGAGGGGCTCGCGACCGGTGTCGGCGTCACGGTGTTCGTCGAAGGCGAGGAGGAGGTCGGTTCGCCGAGCTTCCTGCCGTTCCTCGAGCAGTTCCGCGACCGGCTGCGCGCCGACGTCATCGTCGTCGCCGACTCCTCGAACTGGAAGGTCGGCGTGCCAGGTCTGACGACCTCGCTGCGCGGACTCGTCGACGTCGAGGTCGAGGTCGCCGTGACCGAGCACCCCGTCCACTCGGGGATGCTCGGCGGCCCGGTGCTCGACGCCCCCACGCTCATGGCGCGCCTCGTCGCGACCCTCCACGACGAGGCGGGCGACGTCGCCGTCGCGGGCCTCACCTCCGCTCCGGACCCGACGGTCGACTACGCCGAGGCGGACTTCCGGGCCGACGCGGGCCTGCTCGACGGCGTGCGGCTTGCGGGCACCGGTCCGCTCACCGCGCGACTGTGGACGCGCCCCGCGATCTCGCTCATCGGCATGGATGTGCGAAGCGTCGCCGAGGCCTTCAACGTCATCGCCCCGACGTGCCGCGCGATGCTCTCGGTCCGCGTCGCCCCCGGCCAGGACCCGCAGGCCGCGTTCGACGCCGTGCGCGCCCACCTCGAGCAGCACGCGCCCTTCGGCGCCCGCGTCACCGTGACCGCGGGCGACCTCGGCAAGCCCTTCCTCGCGCCGACGGACTCTCCGGCGATGCGGTCGGCGCGCTGGGCGTTCGAGGAGGCCTGGGGGGTGCCGCCCGTGGACATCGGCCTCGGTGGTTCGATCCCGTTCATCGCAGACCTTCAAGAGGTCTACCCCGACGCCGCGATCCTCGTCACGGGGGTCGAGGACCCGCAGTCGCTCGCGCACGGCGCCAACGAGTCCGTCCACCTGGGAGAGCTCCAGCGGGTCGTGCTCGCTGAGGCGCTCCTCATCCGCGCGATGAGCGTCTGACAGCGCCGCGGCCGGCGCGCGCAGCTCCCCGGGTCAGTGGCCGGGGAGCGCGAGCATCTGGTCGAGCGCGACCCGTGCCCAGTGCGCGTCGTCCGGATCGACGACGATCCGGTTGACGACCCGGCCCGCGGCGAGCTGCTCCATCGCCCACACGAGGTGGGGCAGGTCGATGCGATTCATCGTCGAGCAGAAGCACACCGTCGAGTCGAGGTAGTGCACCGACCGGTCGGGGAACTGCTTGGCGAGCCGCCGCACGAGGTTGAGCTCGGTGCCGATCGCCCACGTGCTTCCGGGCTCCGACGCCTGGAGCGTCTTGATGATGTACTCCGTCGACCCGACGTAGTCCGCGGCCGTGACGACGTCGTGCGTGCACTCCGGGTGGACGAGGACGTTGACCCCGGGCGCTGCGGCGCGGATCTCCTCGACGTTGCGCACCGAGAAGCGCCCGTGGACCGAGCAGTGCCCGCGCCACAGGATCATGCGCGCGTCGCGCAGCTGCTCGACGGTGAGTCCGCCGCCGGGCTTGCGGGGGTCGAACACGACGCAGTCGTCGAGGCTGAGTCCGAGGCCGTTGACCGCGGTGTTACGGCCGAGGTGCTGGTCCGGCATGAACAGGACCTTGCCGGTGCCGTCGACCCCGCCGACCTTGTCGAACGCCCACCGCAGGGCGACGTGCGCGTTCGACGACGTGCACACCGTGCCGCCACGGCGCCCGGTGAACGCCTTGATCGCAGCGGTCGAGTTCATGTAGGTGACGGGAACGGTCACGTCCGCGACCCCGGCGTCGGCAAGGACGTCCCAGGCCTCCTCGACCTGGGAGATCTCCGCCATGTCCGCCATCGAGCAACCCGCGGCCAGGTCAGGAAGGACGACCTGCTGGGAGTCGGAGGTGAGGATGTCGGCGGACTCGGCCATGAAGTGCACGCCGCAGAAGAGGATGAACTCCGCCTCGGGACGCGCCGCCGCCTCACGCGCAAGCTTGAACGAGTCGCCGGTGACGTCGGCGAAGTCGATGACCTCGTCGCGCTGGTAGTGGTGGCCGAGGACGAAGGCGCGCTCCCCGAGGGCGGCGCGAGCCACGCGCGCCCGTTCGACGAGGTCCGGGTCCGAGGGGGCCGGGAGCTCGCCCAGGCACTCGACGCCGCGCTCTGAGGCGAGATCGACGCCCCGGCCGAGCAGCAGCAGCGGGGAAGCAGCAGGTTCCGTGAAGGTCGCGTCCACGTCCGCCATGATCCCACAGTGCGCTCGCGGGCCTTCGGGCCGTCCGGTCCTGAGGACGTCCCAGGGGCGGTCGTGCCGTGGACGCGGCCGCGCTGGGGGAGGATGGCGCCATGCGCGTCCTCATCGCTCCCGACGGCTTCACCGGAACCCTCAGCGCTCCCGAGGCCGCGGTCGCGATGGCCGAAGGGTGGACGCGGCAGGCGCCCGACGACGTCGTCGAGCTGTGCCCGTTGTCCGACGGCGGCCCCGGGTTCGTCGCCGCGCTCCACCGGGTGCTCGGCGGTTCGCTCGTGCCCGTCACCGTGACCTCGCCGCTCGGCGAGGAAGCCCCTGCGACCATGCTCGTCGTCGACGACGGGGACCCGACGGCCATCGGCCTGGCGGGTGGTCCCACCATCTACCTCGAGGCGGCCCAGGCGGCCGGCCTCGCGCTCGTTCCGCCGGAACGCCGCGACCCCACGGTGACGACGAGCCGCGGAGTGGGTGACCTCGTGCGCGCAGCGGTCGACGCCGGCGCTCGGCGCGTCGTCGTCGGCGTGGGCGGCACCGGTACCAACGACGGCGGCGCCGGGATGCTCGCCGCCCTGGGGGTCGGCGACGCCGGTCCCCAGGACGGTGCGCACGTCCCTGGCGGGTCGATGGGTGACGCGGCAGCGGCCAGGTCGGTCCTGACCCGCGGCGGCGGTGCCCTCGAAGGTGTGGGGGCGCAGGACCTCACCGGCCTCGCCGAGCTGCGTCGTGCGCTCGCGGGGGTCGATCTCGTCGTCGCGGCCGACGTCGACGTTCCGCTGCTCGGGCTGCACGGGGCGAGCGCGGGCTTCGCCGCTCAGAAGGGCGCGACGGCCGAGCAGGCCCAGCATCTCGAGCGGTGCCTGGGATCCTTCGCGCACGCCGTGCAGCAGGTCGTCGACGCGTCGCCCGTGACCAGGGACCTGCTCGCGGTCGGGCGGACGGAGACGCCGCCTGCCGATCACGCGAACGGGCACGGGCACAGCCATGGCGGGCGTCGCGGGCCGGGCAGGCTCGCCGCGACGCCCGGTGCTGGGGCCGGGGGTGGCATGGGGTTCGGGCTTGCGGCGCTCGGCGCACGGCTTGTGCC
>JAFABT010000355.1 GCA_023425905.1 Actinomycetes bacterium
GACGACGGCCGTGATCGTCCAGTACAGCCAGGTGGCGGGGAGGGCGTCCGGCTCGGGCCACGCGCTGGCGGGCTCAGCGGGCGAGCCGAGCGCGCGCAGGGCGTCGAGCGGGCCGCCGGCTGGCGCGGGGCGACCGGTGAGGAGGCAGGCCATTGCGGCTCCGCACCACAGGACCGCACCGAGTCCGAGAGCAGCAGTACCGCCCCAGAGCACCCACGAGGTCGCGTCCGGGCCGCTGCCAATTCGCGGATCGCGTCCGATTGGGCGTCGTGCAGGCGGGCGGCGCGTCATCCCGCCACCGGACCCTCGCGCTCGGCCACCGGAATCGCGGCTGCGCCGACGAGCCGCAGTGGTGAAGCCCCGGCTTCGCGGCGGTCGTCGAGCATCCCTGCGCCGTCCCGGAGGGCTGTGGTGATGAGGTGGCCGGTGTCGACGAGGTCCTCGATGCGCAACCCCGGGTTCGCTGCGCCGGTCATCAGCTGCTCGGCGCCGTGGTCGGCGATGCGGCGAAGCTGGTCGATCCAGACGGTCCGCTCGACCTCGCGCACTGGGGCATGTCGGCCTGCGTCCACGGCATGCTGCAGCTCCGTCAGGGTGGGTGCGGGTTGGCCGTGGTGGCACAGGCGAGCCGTCGCGGCCGCCACGGTCACGATGTCGACCGGCTGTCGGAGTTCGGCGAGTTCGAGCATCGCCCCGTAGGCGGTCCGCCAGGACGGCGAGAAGATCCGCTGAGGTGGTAGGTGGCGGCCGACCGCGGTGACCTCGCGCGGGTGGGTGATGAGCGCTCCGACGAGCATGGCCTCATGCGCCCGCTCGACCGCGGCGTCTCGGTCGGGATGGTTCTGCAGGAGCTTGTCCGCGCCCAGGCGCAGGTCCGGATTCCGGAGCGCAGGTCGCAGCTGGATCGGCGTCCGATCCTGTGCGGACTCACGGGAGCCCATGGCGGCCGCCCAACGCCAGGCCACGGCGTCGAGGGCGGCGTCGACCAGCGCGCACGTGGACGACATCGGCACGGACTCGCGGGCGAGTGCCGACTGAAGTGCACCAGCCCGCAGGAGGACGCCGACGCCGGCGACCTCCCGGCGCAGGCCGGCCTCCACGACGATGCGCCCGTAGGTACCCGCGTTCGGGGCGGCCGGCACGGCTTGCAGCAGGTCGTGGACGACGACGCCCGGTGAGGCGCCGGGAAGTCGTCCGGCAAGGTCTCCGGCGACGGCCATGGGATCGATCGGCTCACCGGCTGTGTCGCGTTCGCACAGCAGCGAGAAGACCGTGCCGTGGCGCGGGTCGGCGAAGTCGCCAGGGCGGAGCCAACGGCGCACGGCTGCGAGCGGCTGGGGGTCGAGGATCAACGACCCGAGCAACGCCTGCTCGGCGAGGCGGATCGCCTCATCCGGCCGAATCATCGGGTGTCCTGCATGGCGGCGTCGGTGTCGCAGAGCGCCAACTCGGCGGCGGTCAGGTGGTGGTGCACCACGTGGGTGCGGCGAGGCATCTTCCACAGCCCCGTCCCGCGAGGAAGTGCAGTGAGCACGTCACGCTCCGCGGTGGACAGACCCAAGGCCGTTCTCGTGGCCTCGAGCTGGTCGCTCTCCTGCCGGTAGACGATGCGAGTCGAGCAGTCGGCGAGCAGCCCCTCAGCCAGCGCCCGCGCCTCGCTTCCGGCACCCCCGACCGCGTCGAGGTCGGACAGGCGGTGAAGGACAAGAAGGTTGGCGATGCCGTAGGCGCGTGAGAGCTTCCACTGGGCCTGCATCCGCCGGACCAGGGGGACCGAGCGCATGAGTCGCCACGCCTCGTCGTAGATGACCCACCGCTTGGCGGTACAGCTCGCGATGGCGTGCTCCAACCACGACGAGGCGCAGGCCGTCGCGACCGCCAGGGCGTCGTCATCCGAACCGAGACCCGCCAAGTCGAGCACGGTCATCGGTGCGGCATGGTCCAAGACTTGCGTCGAGGGGCCGTCGAACATGCCGGCGAGGTCGCCCCGGACGAGCCGACGCAGGGCGAAGTAGAGGTCCCGTCCGTCGTCGGTGGTGCCCGGCGCGAGCGTCTCGACGGCGTCACTGAGCGTGGGATGGGGACGGGTCTCCACGCTCCTGACGGCGGCCTCGAGGCCCTCGCGCTCGCCGGGTCGGAGTTCGCGTCGGAGCGTCAGCTCGGCGAGGGCTGCGAGGAGGCGGAGTCGCGGGCCGTGCGCCATGTCGCGCGTCGCGCCGTGCGCATCGAGGGGGTTCAGCCGCGTGGGCAGGCCAGGTCCGAGGCGCACGACCACGCCGCCGACAGCCTCCGCCACCGGACCCCACTCACCCTTGGGATCGCCCGGGACGTAGACCCGACGGCCGCTGGCGATCGCGCGCACGGCCAGCGACTTCGCCAGGGCTGACTTCCCCTGGCCGATGACGCCTGCGAGAACGGCGTTGGGGTTCGTGAGCTCACCGACGGCGTACAGCGCCCAGGGGTCGAAGCAGAACGGGCCACCGGTCATCGCGTCGACGCCGACGAGGGCGCCGGTCGTGCAGGGGGAGCTGGCGAGGAACGGGTAGGCGCCCGCGAGTGTGGCCGAGGAGGCGCGGTGCGCCGGCAGTCGCAGCGATCGGGCTGCGCTGAGTCGGCCACGCGTAGGGCTCGGTGCGAGGGCAGCGGCGCGGTTCACAGCACGCCTCGCGCGAGCGGCACTGTGGCGGCCAGGTGAGCTGACGCCTGCTGTCCGACGAGGCGGCGGAGCTCGCACAGCGCCTGGGCTGCCGCCGCCTCGGTCGCGGCGCAGGCTGCGTCGAGTTCCTCGGCGGAGCGAGCCGTCACGGTGACGAACCCGGTGAAGCGCAGGTCGCCGTGGCCCGCGACGAGCTCCTGCTCCCGGCGGAGCAGGTCGTCGAGCTCGGCGCGGATGGACTCGTCCTCGACCTGTCCGATCCGGGCGCGCTGTGCGGAGTCGGCGGCGTGCTCGGCCTTCGTCCGGCGGATCTCCCGAAGGGAGGAGGCGATCGGGAGCGGTTCGGCGATCAACGTGACGGTGCGTGTGGCCTCGGGCGCGAGCACGAGGGGCTGCAGGAGACCGGGGTGGACGTCGGACCGTGGCCACTCGGCGATCCAGTACGTCGAGTGCACGCCACCGTCGGTGGCCACGCGCTTCCACGACTCTGCGACGCCCATGGCGGGAGGTGCCGCGGCGCTCGCGACGCGGTCGGGGACAGCGCGAGACTCGCGGCCTCCATGCCCGACCAGTGCACGAACCGCCACGTCAGCCACGGCGCGAACAGAGCGATGACCATCAGGAGTAGCCCGACGAGCAGATCGGAGAACGACCGCGCGTCGGGCGTGACCTCGGCGGTGCCCGCCAGGTCCGGGCCGGTGCCGCTGAAGGCGGAGGCGCCGACGACGAAGACCACGACGATGACGAGCTTCGAGAACACGAGAGCGGCGACGATCTCGAGCCATCGACGGGTCCACACCCGCGTCTGGTCCCACGCCGACCCGGCGAACGCCACGGGCGCGAACACGGCGATGAGGATGAGTGCGGCCTTGCGGAACAGCAGCACCCCCCACAGCAGGAGGAAGGCGAGACACAGCAGGAACGCGATGAGCAGCTGCAGACCGGGGGACTGCGACGTGGCCAGCGCAGCGA
>JAFABT010000360.1 GCA_023425905.1 Actinomycetes bacterium
CCGGACGCGGTGCGGGCGCTCGCGCAGCGACGGTCGCGCAGCCTCGCGGTCCAGCACGCGCAGCGCCTCGTCGCCGCGTACGACACCGTCGCATGATCGGCCGGTCGACCGAGGGCGCCAGCTGGACCGCCCGGCCGGCGCGGACGTGCCCCGGCCGGTGCTGGCCGCCTCGGTAGGCTCCGCGGATGGACGCCTCGACGCTCACGCAGGTCGCCGAGCAGGGGGACCCCGGCATCGTCCTCGACTGGGTGCTCGCGCTCGATGACGACGGGCGCGCCGAGGCGGCTCGGTGGTGGACGCCGACGCTGTGGCACGCGGCGGACGGGCGACTCGACACCCCGCGCGACGTCGTCCGCACCGTCGAGCTCGCGCTCGCGGCGGCTCTCGTCCCGGAGCCCGAACGTGCGGTGCGCGTGTCCCGGTGGGACCAGCGGTGGCAGGGGCTCGCTATCGAACGCAACGCCGACACCGTGCGTCGTGTCGTCGAGCAGCGCGGCTCGCAGTGGGCGCTCGCCTACGCCCACGCCCTCGCCGCGCTCCCGCTCGGTGCAGGTGTGATGCAGCAGGCGCAGTCGATCACGGCGGTCGCCCTACCGATCCTCACCCGATCCGGGAGCGAGGTGCCCGGAGGGCCCGTGGCGGTCGGGTGGTGCTCGCTCGTCATGCGGGACGCCGTCACGCGGGCCCACGTCGGCGGCCACGGGCAGCAGGCGGATCACCGGTACGACGAACTCGCCCGGCACGTCGTACCGGCGTTCCGGGCCGCATCGGGGTGGCCGCACATGTTCTACGCCGCGCTCGACACCGAGCGGGCGTTCGACCTGTGGCGCACGACCGAGGTCACCACCCCGCGGCTCTCCGAGGCGGTCGCGACACTCCTCGCCGACGGCGACCTCGACCGCACCAGCCTCGTCGAGCGTGCGCTGCTCGCGCTTGCGAGGGACGAGCCGCCCTCGCACCAGGCGGTCTACGGGGAGGTGCTCCGCGGCTGCGGTGTCGACGCAGACGACGCGCGTGCCCACGCCGACGTCATCGTCAACCTCGCCGCGACGGCGCCGAGCCAGGTGCTCGGCCTCCTTCTCCACCCTGTGCTCGCACTGGGGCCCGACGCCGGGGCGTACCTCGACGTCGGCCTCGTCGTCGCTGCGCGCAAGGAGAAGACGCACCGCAGGACGTTGCTCGCCGATGTCGCGTCGCGGCCCCTCACGGCGGCGACCGAGGAGATCCTCGAGGTGCTCGCCACTGACCCAGACCGGCAGATCTCGACGAAGGCGTCGACGGTGCTCGCCCGGCTTCGGACTGCGGCCGGACGCCCGGGCCCGCCACCGGCCGCGACGGCGGGCACGACGAGCCCGCCCCCGACTGCGGTCGAGTGGGACGTCCCGGAGCGGGAGCTGCCCCGCGAACCGCTGCCCGAGCTGCCCGTCGATCCCGCCACCTACGCCGCGCTGCTCTCCCGCGTCACCCCGCTGCCCTGGCAGGTGTGGGGCGCGCTCGTCGTCGACCTCACCCGGCGACGCGCCGCCGTCGACCTCGCGGCGCTCGAGGCCCACCTCGACTCGGCGGCCCGGGCGCTTCCGCTCGAGGCCCACGTCGCGCTTGCCCACCTGCGGGGGGTCGCGCCGCGCGGCGGCTCTGGCTGGCGGCTGTACGACGGCTTCCTTCGCGAGGCGGCCGCCGATCTCGGGTCGTCGCTGCCGTTGCTCAGCACCCCGTCGTGGATGGACGGGTTCATTGCGCCGGCGGACCTCGAGCGCAGGCTCGCCGCGTCCGACGAGGTCGGCCCGTTCGACCTCGTCCTCGCCCTCCTCCGGCTCGACCTCACCGTGCCGGAGAGCGTCGATCGCTGGCGGGTTCCGGGGCCGCGCGTCGTCATCGACGGAGCGGTCCATGACGCCCACGAGGTCGTCCGAGCCTGGGCGGCAGCTGGCGGAGTCCCCGTCCGCACGATTCACCTGCACGACGGGAAGGTCCGCGTCGCCGCGGTTGAGCCTCCGCTGCCGCGCGCGTTGCGCGACCACAGCGGGGTGGCGCAGCTGCTGGGCCCGATCGTCGTGACCGTGGGCGAGCGCCGCTACGGGGACACCTGCCCGGTCCGGAACGTCCGCGACCTCCCGCTGTTCCTCACGCTCGCCCCAGACCAGACGGAGGCTGCGGCTGCCGTGCTCGCCAGCCCCGACGACCGGGCGTGGCTCCAGGGGCGGCTGCTCGACGTGCTCGCGTCTGCGGTGTTCGCCTCGGGGCGCGCAGCGGGACCGGCGGTGCACCTGACCCTCGCGCTCGCGCACGACACCGCCGACCCCGAAGGGCGCGACGCCGTCGTCCGGGCGCTGAGGAACCTCGCCGCGACCCGCGCGATCGACCGGGCAGAGCTCGCCGCCCACGTCGGGGTCGTGCTCGACAGCGGCTGGCTCTCCGTCGCCCGCGCGGTCAAGGCCTGGGAGGAGGCGCGTGCGTACGGTCTCGCCCGCTGGCTGTGGCCCTCCGCCCTGGTCGCGCTGCGGCACGGACTGTCTCGCGCCCGCCGGCCCGCCGCGCTCGCGGACCTCGTGCGCGTGCTCACGCCAGTCGTCGGTGCCGCCCGTGCGCACGGCGAGGTCGATGTTGTCCCGGTGGCCCTGCGGGAGGTCGCGAGCAGTCGGGCGCGGTCGGTGCTCGCAGAGGAGGCGCGACAGTACGTCGCGGCCGCAGAGACGGCTGCCGACACCACCGGCTGGCACGTAGATTCGGGTGAGGGGCGCGCCGTCCGCCCCGGCCACCGCCGAGGAGACCCATGACCGTGCTGCACGCCTACGCGCAGGAGTCGACGCTCCGTCTCGACGCCCCCGGCGGTCCCGACCTCACCCTCGCGACGGCACTAGGCCTCACTCCGGACGGCGTCGAGGAGCACCCGACGTTCTTCTCGGGGTTCGCCGCCCACCCTGACGTTCTCGCAGCCGGGCTCCTCGCCGTCGCCGACGTCGCGGCCGCGTCGTACGTCGAGCTGTCCGCGGCCTCGCGGAGCCTCGACCCCGTCGTCACGGCCTCCGGTGACCGGCTGCGCATGGAGTCCTTCTCGCGGTGCAACGGCGTGTACGCGCGCCTGGACCTGCTGAGCGACGGCATCGACGCGGGCGACATCGGCTTCGGTACGACGAACGTCGACCTCAACGCCCCGTTGCGCGCCCAGCTCGCGGGGGTCGGTGGGGCCGAGCTCCTTCACGTGAGCGTGGGCGCGGACCGGCTCGAGGTGGCGACCCTCGACGCCACCCACGTCGAGCGCAAGGTCGACCTGCCGTCGCGCTGGGTGCGGGGCTTCGCCGAGGTCCCCGGCGTCACGGCCGGGATGGCGCACGCCTTCGACGTCGATCGGATGGCGGCCATGCGGTTCGTCGGTTCCCTCACCCGGAGCGCGCCGGGCCCGTCGATCCATCTCGCGCCGAGCGCTCACGGGATCCGGTCCGTGGCATCGCCTGACCGGTGCGTCGTCCATGTCGCGGGGACGGCGCGACTGTCGGCCGCGCGCAGGGTCATGCGGCACACCCGGACCTTGCGCGCCTTCCGGCACGACTCCGACGCGAGCGCGTGGGTGTTCGAGATGGACGGTGCGCGGCTCACGCTCGCCCTCACCGGAGACCCGTACCGGGGATTCTCGGGCGAGGGTGCGCAGCTCGATGCGCTCGCGGCAGCGCACGCGGGTGACGACGCGAGGCTCGCAGAGCACCTCGCCTGGCAGCCCGTCGTCGACCCCGCGGCGCTCGCGACCGACTCGGGCCTGCCGCTGGCGCGGGTGCGTTCGGGGCTCGCGGTGCTCGGAGCGTCGGGGCGCGTCGGCTTCGACCTCACCGACGGCGCGTGGTTCCACCGGGAGCTCCCGTTCGACGAGGAGCGCGTCGTCCGGGACAACCCGAGGCTCGACAAGGCGCGACGGCTCGTCGAGTCGGGCGCGGTCGTGCGTGACGGCGACGGCTGGCGGGTGGGGGACGCGTCTCCGCGGTGGGTGCGGGATGTCGGCGGGGCCCGGGTGTGCACCTGCCCGTGGCAAGCCCGCCACGGTGGCAGTCGGGGACCGTGCGCGCACACCCTCGCAGTCGCGATCACGTGCGGGCAAAGGGGGTAGCGGCTCTGCTCCCGGGCTGATCCGGGCGGCGCTCGGGGAGGTGTGCGGCCCCGCTGGGGACCTCAGCCGCGCGGCGCTGCGACCGACTCGCGGAGGCGAACCGGCATAGGGATGCGGTGGACGGCGTTCGGCGTCGGGCCCGTCGACGTGGCGGGGTCGGCCGTCACCATCGCGATGAGCAGCTCGACCGCTGTGCGGCCGAGCGCCTCGTGCGGGATCGCGAACGACGAGAGCCCGGGGCGGAGCCAGCTGGCCAGCGGGTAGTCGTCGAACGAGACGACGGAGACGTCGTCGGGCACGACGAGGCCCGCCTCCTGCAGTGCCTGGTAGGCGCCGAACGCCAGTCGGTCGTCGAAGCAGATGAGGGCCTTGGGTCGGGGTCGTGTTCCTCGTGTTCCAGCGGCAGTTCGTCTCCGCGCTCATGCAGGGAGCACTCAAGGGATGAGCCCCACGACCACCACCTCCCGCCCGCCGTTCGACCCGGAGCTGGAGGCGGCGCTCCGCGCGCGGCAGCAGGACGTCGTCGTCTCGATGACGGCCGAGGAGATCCCGGCGGTGCGTGCCACGGCGTCGCCCCTCGACCCGTCGACGCTCACCGCGTCGGGTGAGCTCGAGCTCACCGAGCTCGTCGTCCCCGCGCCGCACGGCGACGTCACGGTCGTGCTGCTGCGACCCGTGGCGCGGACGGGCCCGCTGCCCGTGCTGTTCTTCCTCCACGGCGGCGGGCTCGTCACGGGCGACGCGTACTCGGACCTCCCCGCGATCTCGGAGCTGGCGCTCGCCACCGGGTGCGCCGTCGTGTCGACCGCGTACCGGCTCGCCCCCGAGCACCCGTTCCCGGCCGCGATCGACGACGCCTTCGGCGCGCTCACCTGGGTGCGCGACGCCGCACCCGGGCTCGGGCTCGACGCCGACCGCCTCGTCGCGACGGGCGTGAGTGCGGGTGGCGGGCTCGCAGCCGCGCTCGTGCACCACGCTCGGGCGCAGGGTGGACCGTCCTTCGCCGGACAGCTCCTCATCTGCCCGATGCTCGACGACCGCAACGCCACGACGTCCGCGCACCAGATGGCGGGTGCCGGGTCGTGGGACCGCACGGCGAACCTCACCGCGTGGGCGGCCTACCTGGGCGACGCCGAGCTGCACGTGTGGCCCGGCGGCATCCACGCCTTCGACTTCTTCGAGCCTGGTGCGACGATGTCGAAGGACGCGCGTGCCGCACGGGTGCGCTGGCTCACGCGCCTGCTCGACCGCACCGGCCGCTGGCCGAATCTCCGACCAGCCTCGTCTCCAAGGAGCCACCGTGCATCGCGACGGACCCCAGCTCATCACCTACGCCGACCGCCTCGCGGGCGACATCGCCGGCGTCGCCGACCTCCTCGACGGCCCCCTCGCCGGGGCGTTCGCGGGGGTTCACCTCCTGCCGTTCTTCACGCCCTTCGACGGTGTCGACGCGGGCTTCGACCCGCAGGACCACACGCGCGTCGACCCGCGGCTCGGCACGTGGGACGACGTGCGTCGGCTCGCCGACGGGCGCGAGGTCATGGCCGACGTCATCGTCAACCACGTCTCCTCGCAGTCGGCGCAGTTCCTCGACGTGCGCGAGCGGGGCGACGCGTCCCCATGGGCGCCGATGTTCCTCACCCTCGAGGCGGTGTTCCCGGACGGCGCCACCGAGGCTGACCTCGCGGGCATCTACCGCCCACGTCCCGGGCTGCCGTTCACGGCGATGACCCTCGGCGGGCGTCGTCGGCTCGTGTGGACGACGTTCACGCCCGACCAGATCGACCTCGACCTGCGCACGACGCAGGCGTGGGAGTACCTCGAGCAGGTCGTCGACGCGCTCACGAGTGGCGGGGTGACGATGCTGCGCCTCGACGCGGTGGGCTACACGGGCAAGGAAGCGGGCACCGACTGCTTCATGACGCCCGCGACGGATGAGTACACCGAGCGCATCGTCGAGCTCGCGCGGGCCCGCGGCGCGCAGGTGCTCGTCGAGGTGCACGGGCATCACACCCAGCAGATCGAGATCGCGGAGAAGGTCGACTACGTCTACGACTTCGCTCTGCCGCCGCTCGTGCTGCACGCCCTCACCGCCCACGACCTCGCGCCGCTCGCGCAGTGGTGGACGATCCGGCCGGCGAACGCGATCACTGTGCTCGACACGCACGACGGCATCGGCATCGTCGACGTCGGGCCGAGCGATCTGCGCCCGGGGGAGCCCGGGCTGCTCGCGCCGGAGCAGATCGACGCGCTCGTGGAGTCGATCCACGCCGGCAGCGGCGGCACGAGCCGGCTCGCGACGGGGGCTGCGGCGTCGAACCTCGATCTCTACCAGGTGAACTGCACGTTCTACGACGCGCTCGGGCGGGACGACCGGCGCTACCTGCTCGCGCGCCTCGTCCAGCTGTTCGTGCCGGGCATCCCGCAGGTCTACTACGTCGGCCTGCTCGCGGGCACGAACGACATGGAGCTGCTCGCGGCGAGCGGAGTCGGCCGCGACGTCAACCGCCAGCACTTCACGGCAGCGGACGTCGCCGCAGCGCTCGGCCGCGGCGTCGTCGAGGACCAGCTCACCGCGCTCCGGCTGCGTACCGCGCACCCGGCCTTCGCGGGCGAGCACACGTGGTCGACCGACGGCACCCGCTGCTCCCTCGCCTGGACGAACGGGGACGAGCGCGCAGAGCTCGCCCTCGACGTCGCCGATGCCTCCTTCTCGCTCCGGGCCACGTTCGACGGCGAGCTCACGACGGTGCTCAGCGCGCCGTAGCGGGCCCCACGACGCGCGCCGGTCTATCCCCCGAGCCCGGCGCGAGGC
>JAFABT010000361.1 GCA_023425905.1 Actinomycetes bacterium
CGGCACCCCTGTCGCGACCGCACCGACCCCGGCCTCGCCGGCGCCTGCCTCCCCCGCGCCGTCGCCGAGCAGCTCCGCGTCCGCGCCCACCGAGACCCTCACGACGTTCGCGTCCCCGAGCCGCAACATCGGGTGCGAGATCACCGCCGCGGGCGTGCGCTGCACGATCGCGAAGTCGGACGAGAAGAAGCCCAAGGACTCCTCGTGCCCCAAGGGGACGACGTGGGGCCGCGTCCTCACCCTCACCCAGGACGGCGCCGACAAGCCGTGCGAGAAGGGCAAGCCGAAGGCGGCCGCGGCGACGACGCCCGTGCTCAACTACGAGCGGTCCACCGCTGCGCACGGCTACACGTGCACGAGCACGACTGCAGGGATCACCTGCCGGCACGACGAGTCCGGTCGCGGCTTCCGTCTGGCCCGAGCCGGCTCGCAGCTGTTCTGACCGCCCTCCCCCAGGTCACGGCTTCATGACGAGGACGGGATGCCCGCGTCATGGCATGGTCGCGCGAGCTCGGGCGCACTATCGTCGCTGATGAGTCGCACCCGCTCACGAGCGTGACGCCCCCGGGCGTCGCGGCCCCGCCTGGAGGACCCGTGCCCGTTCACCCGCCGTCGCCCGAGCAGCTCCGCCGCGCCGCGATCGCCAACCGGCTCGCAGCAGCGGGCGGGCTCGCCCTGCTCGCCTTCCTCACGCTCATCACGCTCGGCGGAGCCGTCGCCGGCCGCTCGGTCCGCGAGATCATGGATCTCACCGACGACGCCTACGTCCTCGCGTGGTCGGCGGCCGCTGCGGGCGGCCTCGCGCTCGCGTGGGCCGCGGTCACGCTCGCGTTGCGCACCGCCACCGGGGTGCGGACGCCGTCGCGGCGCAGCGCCGTCGTCGTCGCCACGGGCGGGTTCCTCGTCGTGCTCACCTCGGTGCTCGGCTCGACCCTCGTCACCCAGGCGATCGGCGGCGGCACCCTCGTCGACGAGCTGAGGACCTCCGGCTCGATGACCGGCGGGCAGGCCGTGCTGCTCGTGACGACACTCATCACGCTCGCCGCCGCGGTCGTCGTGCTGCGCGGCTGGTGGCGGTCCCTTCCCGGCGTCGACGCGGAGACAGGTTCCGAGAGGCGGCCCGGCACCGACGCGACGGGCGATCGCTCGATCTGACCATCCCGCCGCGTCCGACCCCGCTCAGTCGAAGACGGGACCCGACGTCCGGGTGCGCTTGATCTCGTAGAAGCCGGACACGCCGGTGAGCAGCACGAGCCCGTCCCAGAGCCGCCCGGCCTCCTCCCCCTTCGGGGCGGGCGTCATGACGGGACCGAAGTAGCCCGTGCCGTTGATCGCGACGACCGGCGTTCCGACGTCCTCGCCGACGAGGTCGATCGCGCCCTGGTGCGACGACCGCAGGGCCACGTCGACGTCGTCCCCGGGCACGTCGGCGGCGCGCTCCGCGAGCGCGAGCGGCAGCCCGACCTCGGCGAGCGCCTCGCGCACGACCGCGTCGTGGTCGTCCCTGCCGCCCGGGTGGATGCGGGTCCCGATCGCGTCGTAGAGCGCCTTGACGACGCCGTCGCCGTGCGCGAGCCGCGCAGCCGTGACGACGCGCACCGGCCCCCAGGCGCGGGTCATGAGCTCTGCGTACTCCGCGGGCAGGTCCCGGCCCTGGTTGAGCACGGCGAGGCTCATCACGTGCCAGCGCACCTCGACGTCCCGCACCGCCGCGACCTCGTCCATCCACCGCGAGGTCATCCACGCCCACGGGCACAGCGGGTCGAACCAGAAGTCCGCCGTGGCTCGCTCCTCGTGTGCTGCCAGCTCTGCCTGCGTCATCGATGCGCTCCTCTGTGGTGGACCAGTCGGGCGAACACGGGACCGGCGGCGACGCCGGCGGTCAACGGGGACAACCGGCCCCCGACGCGGCCCATTCCCGCAGCGGTGCGAGGATGGTACGAGCAGCACCCCTCACCCCCCTAGGAGACCCGTGCCCGCCCAGAACCTCACCCGTGCCGAAGCGGCCGAGCGCTCCGCGCTCGTCTCCGTCGAGACCTACGACGTCGCGCTCGACCTCACGCAGGGGCCCACGACCTTCCGGTCGGTGACGACGGTGCGTTTCACCGCGACCGCGCCTGGGTCGACCTTCCTCGACCTCATCGCCGAGGACGTCCACCGCGTGACGGTCAACGGCACCGACGTCGACCCGGACGACGTGTTCGCCGACTCCCGCGTGCGCCTCGACGCGCTCGCCGCCGGGGTCAACGAGGTCACGGTCGAGGCCGACTGCGCCTACACCAACACCGGGGAGGGCCTGCACCGCTTCGTCGACCCCGTCGACGAGGAGGTCTACCTCTACTCGCAGTTCGAGGTCGCCGACTCCCGCCGCGTCTACGCGGTGTTCGAGCAGCCTGATCTCAAGGCCGAGTTCCGGTTCACCGTGACGGCGCCCGCGCACTGGCTCGTCCTGTCCAACGCGATCACGCCGGACCCGCTCACCGACGCCGAGGCCGGCACGCGCACCTGGTCGTTCCCCCCGACGCAGCGCATGTCGAGCTACATCACGGCGATCGTCGCGGGCCCGTACCACGAGGTGCGCGGCGAGCTCACGTCGAGCGACGGCCGCGTCATCCCCCTCGGGGTCCAGTGCCGCGCGTCGCTCGCGGAGCACCTCGACGCCGAGGAGATCTTCGACATCACGCGCCGCGGCTTCGCATTCTACGAGCGAGCCTTCGACCAGCCCTACCCCTTCACGAAGTACGACCAGATCTTCGTCCCGGAGTTCAACGCAGGTGCGATGGAGAACGCGGGCGCCGTCACCTACCGCGAGTCCTACGTCTTCCGGTCCAAGGTCACCGAGGCGACGGTCGAGCGGCGCGCCGTGACGATCCTTCACGAGCTCGCCCACATGTGGTTCGGGGACCTCGTGACGATGGCCTGGTGGAACGACCTGTGGCTCAACGAGTCCTTCGCGGAGTACGCCTCGCACCTCGCCGCGGCCGAGGCCACCCGCTGGACCGGCGCGTGGACGACGTTCTCCTCCCTCGAGAAGTCCTGGGCCTACCGGCAGGACCAGCTCCCCTCGACCCACCCGATCGTCGCGGACATCCGCGACCTCGCGGACGTCGAGGTGAACTTCGACGGGATCACGTACGCGAAGGGCGCCTCGGTGCTGCGCCAGCTCGTCGCCTGGGTCGGGCAGGAGCAGTTCCTCGCGGGCGTGCGTCAGTACTTCGCGAAGCACGCCTTCGGCAACACGACGTTGCGCGACCTCCTCGTCGAGCTCGAGGCCACGAGCGGGCGCGACCTGTCCGGCTGGTCGGCCCTCTGGCTCGAGCAGGCAGGCGTCACGCTGCTCCGTCCCGAGCTCGAGGTCGACGGCGACGGGGTCATCACCGCGTTCGCGATCTGCCAGGAGGTTCCCCCGACGCATCCGGTCCAGCGCCCGCACCGGCTGCGCGTCGGCGGCTACGACCTCGTCGAGCAGCCGGACGGAGCGGTCCGGCTCGAGCAGACCCTCTCCGTCGAGCTCGACGTCGACGGTCCCCGCACCGAGGTGCCGGAGCTCGTCGGGCAGGAGCGGCCTGCGCTCGTCCTCCTCAACGACGGCGACCTCGCCTACGCGAAGATCCGCCTCGACGCCGAGTCGCTCGAGGTCGCCGTCGAGCACCTCGCGGCGATCGACGACTCCCTCGCGCGCACGCTCGTGTGGTCCGCCGCGTGGGACATGACCCGCGACGGCGAGTGGGCCGCGCGGGACTTCGTCGACCTCGTGCTCGGCAACATCTCCTCCGAGTCCGACTCCTCCGTCGTCCTCGTCCTGCTGCGGCAGCTCGCCACCGCGCTCGGCTCGTACGTCGCCGACGAGGTCCGCGCCGTCACCGCCCGCCAGGTCGCGGACCGGCTGTGGCAGCTCACCCAGGAGGCGGCCCCTGGTTCCGACATCCAGCTCCAGCTCCTCAAGGCCTTCGCGCTGCACGCGGGCACACCCGCGCAGCTCGACGTGCTCGACGGCCTCGCGGCCGGGCGGACGACGCTCGACGGCCTCGAGCTCGACACGGACCTCTCGTGGGAGCTGCTGCTCGCGCGGGTCGCGGGCGGACGCGCGGGAGCCACGGCGATCGACGCTGCTCTCGGGGCGGACGCGACCGCGTCGGGGCAGCGGGCCGCGGCCGCCGCGCGCGCCGCGATCCCGACGCTCGAGGGCAAGACGGAGGCGTGGCGCGCGATGGTCGTCGAGGAGGGCATGCCGAACGCCATCCTCGGGAATGCCCTCGTCGGCTTCACCCGTGTGCCGGACCGCTCGCTGCTCGTGAGGTGGGTCGAGCCGTACTTCGACGCGATCGCGCACGTGTGGAGCACCCGCGGGAACGACATGGCGCAGGACGTCGTCGTCGGGCTCTACCCGACCCAGCTCGCGGCCTCGACGGAGATCGACGTCCTCGCGCGCACGGACGAGTATCTCGAGGGTCTCGGCGAGGAGCACCCGGGCCTGCGTCGCATGCTCCTCGAGTGCCGGGACGGCGTGCGCCGCGCCCGCGCGGCGCAGGAGGCGGACCGGCGGCTGCGCGGCTGACGCCGCTCAGCGCCTCGGCATCACCTTGAGCAAGGACCGCACCCTCGGGTGATCGGGCAGGTCGTCGAGCAGGACGACCTGCCCGACTCCGTCTCCGAGGGGCACCTTCCAGTTCGGGTACTCCGTGTCGGTGCCCGGCTGGTTCTGGGTGCGCCGCTCCCCCGTGGCGTCGACGAGCGAGAGCCCGCGCAGGAGCGACGGGGTCTGGAGCATGAGCCGGTGGAGCGCCTCGACGACCTCACGCTCGGACGGGTCGAGGCCCACGAGGCCCCGGTCCCGCAGCAGCGCGAGCATGTCTTCTCGTTCGCGTCGTGCCGCCTGCTGGACGACGGGGAACGGCTCGGCGAGCAGCCCGAGACGCTCACGGAGCAGGACGTGCTCGTCCGCGAGGTAGCCAGCGGTCGGAGGTAGGTCGTGCGTGTTCACCGTGGCGAGCGCGAGGCGACGGTAACGCTCGGGCGGCAGGGCGTGGCCGTCGTCCGTCTTCTCGAACCAGAGCACGCTCGTCCCGAGGATGCCGCGCTCGGTGAGGTAGTCCCGGACCCAGGGCTCGACCGTGCCGAGGTCCTCACCGATGACGACGACACCGGCCCGGTGCGCCTCGAGGCAGAGGATGCCGATGAGCGCCTCGTGGTCGTAGCGGACGTAGACGCCCGTGTCTGCCGGCTGGCCCTGCGGGATCCACCACAGGCGGAACAGCCCGATGACGTGGTCGATGCGCAGGGCACCCGCGTGCCGCAGGATCGTGCGCAGCATGTCCCGGTAGGGCAGGTAACCGACCCGTTCGAGACCGCGCGGGTGCCACGGCGGCTGCTGCCAGTTCTGCCCCTGCTGGTTGTACATGTCCGGCGGCGCGCCGACCTCGACGGACCGCGCCATGACGTCTCCGAGCGCCCACGCGTCCGATCCCTCGGGGTGCACGCCGACGGCGAGGTCATGCATGATCCCGAGCCGCATGCCGCCGTCCTTCGCCGCACGCTGTGCGGCAGCGAGCTGCTCGTCAGCGATCCACTGCAGCCAGCAGAAGTAGTCGACGCGCTCCGCGAGCTCGACACGTGCCTGCGCGACAAGCGGGGATGACGGGTCGAGCGCCTCGGCCGGCCACGGCTCGCCCTGGTACCGCTCGGCGAGTGCGCACCACAGCGCGAAGCTCTCGAGGCCCGTCCCCTGCTCCTCGCGGAACGCGGCGAAGCGTGCCTCGCGGATGCCGGACCGCGGTGCGGACCACAGCACCTCGAGCGCGGAGCTCTTCGCCTGCCAGACCGCGTCCCGGTCGAGCGGGCCGGGATCGGTGCTCAGGGCGCGGGCAGGCTCGCCCGCCCAGTCGACGAGAGACCGGTCGGCCGCGTTGAGATAGGCGGCCTCGGGGACGTCCTCGACCCGGATGTAGAGCGGGTTGACCCAGCGGCGAGTCGTCGGACGATAGGGCGAGGGCGACATCGGCGGCACGGGCTCGGCCGCGTGCAAGGGGTTGATGAGGAGGAAGTCCGCGCCGGCGGTGCCGAAGAACCACCCGAGGTCGCCGAGGTCGGCGAGGTCGCCCACACCCCACGACGCGCGCGAACGCACGGAGTACAGCTGCGCGAGCGCACCCCACGCCCCCGTGCTGTCCGGCGCTGCAAGGAAGTCGGGCAGCTCCAGGCGGTTGGGGGCCACGACGAGCCTGCCTCGACTCTCCCCCGCCGCGAGGTGAGCGACGACGGTGTGCCAACCGAGCGGGAGGTCTGCAGGCACGGAGAACGTCGCGCGACCCACGAGCGTGCCGTCGACCGTCCGCGGCTCGACGTAGCGGTCGATCTGGTCGAGCCACCGCTCGCCCCCGCCGGCCTCCGGGTCGAGCTCGACGCTCACCGAGACCTCTGCGCCGTGGGGGACGTGGACCTCGAGCTCGCGCCACTGCCCCGCACGGACGACGAGAACGTGCGGCACGGTGAGACGCCAGGGCGCGTCCTCGTGGTCCCGCAGCGCGATCGCGATGCGCTCCTCGCTCTGCGCGTCGACCCCGAGCGCCGCTAGCGCCGCGACGATGGCGCGCGCATCGGTGCGCCGCTCGCCGCCGCCGTACCCGGTGTGACCGGGGATGACGCCGTGGGCGTGCGCGAGGTCGAGCAATGCCAGCGAGGGTTCCTGCCAAGGGCCGTCCACCAATCGATCTTCCCACGACGTCCCGGAAGACACAGGAGGCCACGCCCACCCGCGTCGGTCGCGCCCGCCGTCCCGGGTCAGGTCACCTAGCCTGGGGGGATGCACCAGCTCCCCTCGATGTCGCCCGCGTCGATCCTCGGGATCTCGACCGAGTCGTGGCCGTCCTGGCTCGTCGACGTCGTCGCGATCGTCCTCGTCCTGGTCGTCGCGTCGCTCGTCCTGTGGATCGTCCGCCGGACGATCCAGTTCGCGGCACGCAACATCGTCCAGTCCGGGTCGTGGTTCCGACGCCGCGCACGGCGAATCCTCTCCGGGCCGCTGCAGAACGCCCTGCCGGACACCGCACCGCTCGCGGCCGCGCGTCGCACGCAGCGGGCGGAGACGATGGCGTCCGTCTTCACCTCCGTCGCCGTCATCCTCGTCGCGCTCGGCGTCGTCACTGCCGTTCTCACCGTCCTCGACGTCGACACCGGGTCGCTGTTCGCCACCGCGGGCATCGCGGGCGTCGCGCTCGGCTTCGGTGCGCAGACGCTTGTCAAGGACTACCTCGCGGGGGTGTCGATGCTCGCCGAGGACCAGTACGGGATCGGCGACGTCGTCGACCTGGGCGTGGCCAGCGGGACCGTCGAGCAGGTCGGGCTGCGCGTCACCCAGGTGCGCGACCTCGAGGGCACCCTGTGGTTCGTCCGCAACGGCGAGATCCTCCGCGTCGGGAACAAGACGCAGGGCTGGTCGCGGGCGGTCGTCGACGTGCGGGTCGCGGCGGGCGCCGACCTCGTCCGGGTGCAGGACGCGCTCAACCGGGCGGCGGCGAACGTCGCACGGTCGCCAGAGCTCGGCAGCGCCGTCCTCGGAGACCCCGACATCACGGGGATCGAGGACTTCAGCGCAGACCAGGTTCTGCTCAAGGTGCTCGTGAAGACTGCTCCGTCACGGCAGTGGGACGTGGCCCGCGCGCTGCGCTCACAGATCCGCGCGGTGCTCGCGGAGGAGGGCATCGCCATGGCCGTGCCGCAGCGTGAGGTCCTCGTGCCACGCACGCAGCCTGCCGCGGCTGAGGACGAGGACGCGCCGCTCGGCGGGGCCTGAGCCCCGATCAGCGCAGGGGGTCCAGCGTCACCGCAGGACGTCCAGGGTCAGCGCAGGGAGTCGAGCTGGGCCGCGAGGGCGTCGGCCTCCGGGCCCACGATGACCTGGACGACCCGTCCGGAGCGGACGACGCCGAATGCGCCGGTCGCCTTGAGCCGGTCCTCGTCGACGAGCGACGGGTCCGACACCTCGACACGCAGTCGCGTGATGCAGGGCTCGAGGTCGACGACGTTCGCGTCGCCGCCCAGCGCCGCCAGGATCTCCTCAGCCTTGCTCATGACAACCCCATCGCTCGGTCCTCGTGCCCTCTCATGCCTCCGCACGGCCCTCGAGCCGCCCGGCCGCCGCGCCGTGCGCAGCCACCGCCAAGCCTAGTCTCCCGAAGCGAGACCTGCGGACACCTATGCTCGGGGCAGACGATCGTGGAGGTCAGACCGGCGTGGACAGCAGCGGCACATCAGGCGACGTCGTCGTCGAGGGGATCGGGGTGAGCCCGGGGCGTGTCGCGGGCCCGGTCGCCCTCATGCCCGACC
>JAFABT010000037.1 GCA_023425905.1 Actinomycetes bacterium
CCCGATCCCTGCCCACGAGATGTGAACGCTCACTGTTTCGAGATGCGAACGCTCACACGCCCATCTCACATCGCGGACACGCCAGGTATCGAAACTTCACCCATCCCCACGGGTGTCCATTTCGTCCTCTATCGGCCAGCTCCCGTAGAGGTGCAGGTCAGGCGCATGCTCGCTAGCCGAACATGCGCGGCCTGAGCGGTCCGCACACGGCGGAGCGCAATCGAAAGTATCGGTCCCATTGACGGCACTTTCGAGTAGTTCGACCCTGTAATAGCCGGTTGGGTCACTGTCGACCCAGAAGCCCGGCCCATCCGAGGAGGAGATATGAACCACCCCGCACTTCGACGCTCAGGGCGTCGAGGGCACCGTGCCATGGGGGCCGCAGCCGTGGTCGCCGCTCTTGGCATGGCGATCACCGCCGTCGCGATTCCCGCGCACGCCGCAGGCTCGAACCTGCAGGACGCCGCAGCCGAGTCGAACCGCTACTTCGGTACGGCAGTCGCCGCGCACTACCTCAACAACTCCGGGACGACGGCCATCGCCAACCGTGAGTTCAACATGATCACCGCCGAGAACGAGATGAAGGTCGACGCGATGCAGCCGTCGCGCGGCCAGTTCAACTGGTCGAGCGGCAACCGCATCGTCGACTGGGCCCGCCAGAACGGCAAGCAGGTCCGTGGGCACGCCCTCGCGTGGCACTCGCAGCAGCCCGGCTGGATGCAGAACATGAGCGGCTCCTCGCTGCGCTCCGCGATGATCGACCACATCACCCAGGTCGCGAGCTACTACCGCGGCAAGATCTACGCCTGGGACGTCGTCAACGAGGCGTTCGCCGACGGCAACTCCGGCGCCCGCCGCAACTCCAACCTCCAGGGCACCGGGAACGACTGGATCGAGGCAGCGTTCCGCGCCGCCCGCGCCGCCGACCCGAACGCCAAGCTCTGCTACAACGACTACAACACCGACAACTGGCAGCACGCCAAGACGCAGGCCGTGTACAACATGGTCCGCGACTTCAAGGCGCGTGGCGTCCCGATCGACTGCGTCGGCTTCCAGGCCCACTTCAACAGCGGCAACCCGGTGCCGAGCGACTACCACACGACCCTCGGCAACTTCGCCGCGCTCGGCGTCGACGTCCAGATCACCGAGCTCGACATCGAGGGCTCCGGCTCCTCGCAGGCGCAGCAGTTCGACGGCGTCGTCCAGGCGTGCATGAGCGTCGCGCGCTGCACCGGCATCACGGTGTGGGGCGTCAAGGACTCTGACTCGTGGCGTGCGAGCGGCACGCCGCTGCTCTTCGACGGCTCGGGCAACAAGAAGCAGGCCTACAACTCGGTCCTCAGCCGCCTCAACGGCGGCGGCGGCGTCCGGGCGACCCCGGGCGGCACGTCGGGCGGCACCAACCCCACCCCGACGCCTACGAACCCCACCCCGACCCCGACGCCCACCAACCCGGGCAACGGCGGGGGCAGCTCCTGCTCGGCCTCGTACTCCGAGGGCCAGAAGTGGAACGACCGCTTCAACGGCAACGTGGCCGTCCGCACGAGCAACGGTGGCAGCTGGACCGTCACCGTGCAGCTGCAGAACCCGCAGGTCATCAGTGCCGTCTGGGGAGGCCAGGCGAGCTGGCCCGCTCAGCGCACGATGGTCGTGCGCGGCTCGGGCAACTCGAGCTTCGGCTTCACCGTGAACCACGGCGGCAACTGGTCGTGGCCGTCGCTCAGCTGCTCCACCTCGTGACCCCGGTCCGGGACTGACGTAGCACAGCACGACGAAGGCGCCGCACCCCGCAAGGGGTGCGGCGCCTTCCGTATGTCGCACGGTCGGCGACCGGACCCGCGTTCTCGGCGACCGGACCCGCGTTCTCGGCGACCGGACTCGCGTTCTCGGGCTAGATGAGGTTGAGCTCGCGGACCGCGTCGCGCTCCTCGACGAGCTCGGCGACCGAGGCGTCGATGCGGGCGCGGGAGAACTCGTCGATGTCGAGGCCCTGGACGATCTGCCAGTTCCCGTCGACGGACGTGACCGGGAAGGAGGAGATGAGGCCCTCGGGCACGCCGTAGGAGCCGTCCGAGACGACGCCTGCGCTCGTCCAGTCGCCATCCGGGGTGCCGTTGACCCAGGAGTAGACGTGGTCGATCGCGGCATTGGCCGCAGACGCCGCCGACGACGCCCCGCGGGCCGCGATGATCTGCGCACCACGCTTGGCGACCGTCGGGATGAATGTCTGCTCGAGCCACTCCTGGTCATTGATGACCTCTGCAGCCGGACGTCCCCCGATCGAGGCGTGGAAGATGTCCGGGTACTGCGTCGCGGAGTGGTTGCCCCAGATCGTGAGGCGCTCGATGTCCGACACGGAGACCCCGGCCTTCTGCGCGAGCTGCGTGAGCGCCCGGTTGTGGTCGAGACGCGTCATCGCCGTGAAGCGCGAGGACGGCACGTCCGGGGCGTGCGCCGCGGCGATGAGCGCGTTCGTGTTGGCCGGGTTGCCGACGACGAGGACGCGGATGTCGTCCGCCGCCCCCGCGTTGATCGCCTCGCCCTGCGGCTTGAAGATGCCGCCGTTGGCCTCGAGGAGGTCGCCGCGCTCCATGCCGGCCCCACGCGGGCGAGCGCCCACGAGCAGGCCGACGTTCGCGCCCTCGAAGGCCGCCGTCGCGTCGTCGAAGATGTCGATCCCGCTCAGCAGCGGGAAGGCGCAGTCGTCGAGCTCGAGCGCGACGCCCTCGGCCGCCTTGACCCCCTGGGGGATCTCAAGCAGGCGCAGGCGCACCGGCACGTCAGCTCCGAGGAGCTGGCCGGAGGCGATCCGGAAGAGCAGCGCGTAGCCGATCTGGCCAGCCGCTCCCGTGACCGTGACGTTGACAGGGGTACGAGTCATCTGGGGTCTCCGTTGATCCGTTGATGTACCTGGTTCGGGGTGGTCCGCGCTCAGGCGAGGCGCGCGGCGAGGTTCTCGTCGAGCGCGGCGAGGAACTCCTCCGTCGTGAGGAACGGCTGCTCCTTGCTGATGAGCAGCGCGAGGTCCTTCGTCATCTTGCCGCTCTCGACCGTCGTGATGACGACGTCCTCGAGGGTCTCGGCGAACTGCGTGACCTCGGGGGTGCCGTCGAGCTTGCCGCGGTGCTTGAGGCCACCGGTCCACGCGAAGATCGAGGCGATCGGGTTCGTCGACGTCGGCTTGCCCGCCTGGTGCTGGCGGTAGTGCCGGGTGACGGTGCCGTGCGCGGCCTCTGCCTCGACGGTCTTGCCGTCGGGGGTCATGAGGACCGACGTCATGAGGCCGAGCGAGCCGAAGCCCTGCGCGACGGTGTCGGACTGGACGTCGCCGTCGTAGTTCTTGCAGGCCCACACGTAGCCGCCCTCCCACTTCATGGCCGCGGCGACCATGTCGTCGATGAGGCGGTGCTCGTAGGTGAGGCCAGCCGCGGCGAACTGGTCGGCGAACTCCGCGTCGAAGACCTCCTGGAAGATGTCCTTGAAGGCGCCGTCGTACGCCTTGAGGATCGTGTTCTTCGTCGACAGGTAGACGGGGTAGCCACGCTGGAGGCCGTAGGCGAACGAGGCGCGCGCGAAGTCGCGGATCGACTCGTTGAAGTTGTACATGCCCATCGCGACGCCGCCGGCCTCGGGGTAGGTGACGACCTGCTGCTTGATCTCCTCCGAGCCGTCGGCCGGCGTGAAGGTGAGCGTGAGGGTGCCGGCGCCGGGGACCTTGAAGTTCGTCGCCTTGTACTGGTCGCCGTGGGCGTGACGGCCGATGATGATCGGCTTGTTCCAGCCCGGGACGAGGCGGGGGATGTTCGAGATGATGATCGGCTCGCGGAAGACGACGCCGCCGAGGATGTTGCGGATCGTGCCGTTGGGCGAGAGCCACATCTTCTTGAGGCCGAACTCCTCGACGCGCGCCTCGTCGGGCGTGATCGTCGCGCACTTGACGCCGACGCCGTGCTCCTTGATGGCGTGCGCGGCGTCGATCGTCACCTGGTCGTCCGTCGCGTCACGGTTCTCGATCGACAGGTCGTAGTACCGCAGGTCGATGTCGAGGTACGGGTGGATGAGGCGGTCCTTGATGAACTGCCAGATGATCCGCGTCATCTCGTCGCCGTCGAGCTCGACGACGGGGCCGACAACCTTGATCTTGCCCATGCGGGACGTCTCCTGTTCACACGTGGCGGGGTCGTGACGGGTGAGGTCACGAGGCGTCACCGGACGTGACGCGGCGCTGGTCCGAGATTACTTGATGTCGAGAGACTTCGGTTCGACGCGCTACGCCGCCCGCGTCGGCCCGCCCGCCACTAGGGTGACGAGCGACGACATTCTGGGCACGACGGGCATGACAGGACGGATCACGCACATGACGACGATCACCGGGACCACCTACGCCGACGAGGAGCTCGTCACGGCGCCGAGCGTCCCCTCTCTCGGCGCGAAGGTCGGCGCAGAGGCGCTCGGCACCTTCATACTCGTCCTCTTCGGGGTCGGGGCCGCGATCTACGCGGCGAACTTCGCGGGGCCCCTCGGCGCGGCGCTCGCCTTCGGCATCGCCGTCATCGCGGCCGCGACGTGCTGGGGCCACGTGTCCGGCGGGCACTACAACCCGGCCATCTCGCTCGGCGCGGCGATCGCCGGCAGGCTCTCGTGGGCGGACCTCCTGCCCTACTGGCTCGCGCAGGTCGTCGGCGGTGGCGTCGCGGGCGCCCTCCTCTTCGTCACGGTCCCCAAGGGCCTCGCCGAGGCCACGCAGCGGACCGGGGCGTCCGACGTCGTCGCCGCGGGGGCGAACGGCTTCGCGGAGCTGTCACCCTACGGCGCGCTCTCGAGCGGTCAGGTGACGACGAGCCTCGTCCAGGCGCTCCTCATCGAGGTCATCGCGACCGCGGTGCTCGTCGGGGTCGCGCTCGCCGTGACGAACCCGCGCCTCGGCACCCCTGCGGTCCCCGCGCCCGTCGTCATCGGCCTCACGCTCACCGCCGTGCTGCTCGTCGCGATCCCCTTCACGAACGGCTCGGTCAACCCGGCACGCTCGACCGCCGCCGCCCTGTTCGCAGGGTCGGACCACCTCGGCCAGTTGTGGCTCTTCTGGGCCGCGCCGCTGCTCGGCGCCGCGATCGCCGCGATCGCCGTCCGGATGGCCACGCCCGTCGGGCCGGTCTACGGCGACGTCGCGCACGACGACCTCGACCCCACCGCGGACCCGCTGCTCGCCGACGACGCTGCACTCAGCGACGAGGTTCTCCTCACCGACGAGGAGATCCTGCGCGCCGACGGCGCGGCCCTCGACCCGGAGATCGGCGCCGCAGCGGTCGAGGCGACCGAGATCGACGTCGTCGAGGAGGAGCCGCTCGACGCGTCGGCGCCGCTCGACGAGGACGCCGTCGTCGAGGAGGTCGCACCGTCGCCCAAGGACCGCCCGACCGAGTGACGCGGCTGGTGACCTGGCTCAGCTGATCTGGCTCAGCCGAGAGGGCTGAGCCAGGTCAGCGCGGCGAGGGCGACGGCGCCCGCACCGAGCAGCGCGACGTCGAGCCCCCGGCTGCGCACCTCGAGCACACCCGCCCGCCCGGGCGGCAGGACGAGCCTCGCCACTGCGGCGAGGGCGACGAGCAGCGCAAGGACGTAGCACCCCGCGCGGGCGCCCATCCACCAGGTGACCACGACGACGGCGAGCAGCCCGAGCGCGACGAGGGCTGCAGTGACCGTCGCCTCAGTCCGGAACCTCGAACGGTCCGCGAGTCGCGCCATGAAACCCGGCCGCGCCGCGGGCTGGCTCTCGACCGTCGTCCTCGTCTGCTCACGCTCGTCCACGGTCCTGGACACTACCGTCCGGCGCACTACGGTGGTCGACGTGGAGATGAGGCACGTCGTCGTCGTCGGAGCGGGCCTCGCAGGGTCGCAGGCAGTCGCAGCGCTGCGCGAGCAGGGCTGCACCGGTCGCGTCACCGTGATCGGCGCCGAGCCGATCGCGCCGTACGACCGCCCCCCGCTGTCGAAGGAGCTCTTCACCCGCGCAGAGCCCGCGTGGCTGCGTGACGAGCTCGGGACGAGCCTCGACGCCGCCGACGACGTCCGGCTCGGTGTCTCGGCGACGGGCCTCGACCTCGGTTCACACGGCGTGACGGTCCACGTCGCGGGGGGCGGCTCCCCTCTCGCCGCGGACGGCGTCGTCCTCGCGTCGGGCGCCCACGCGGTCAACCCCTGGCCGGCCGCGCTCACCCTGCACACCGCTGCCGACGCTGAGGCC
>JAFABT010000042.1 GCA_023425905.1 Actinomycetes bacterium
GACGTCGCCCGCGAGCTCGCCGCCCACGCACCCTCGTTCATCCGCCTGCTCACCCACCCCGAGACCGGCGCCACCCTCTCCGTCGGCCGCACCCGCTACACCGTGCCCGCCGACCTCCGCACCGCCCTGCGACTGCGTGACGAGACCTGCCGCTACCCCGGCTGCCCCCGCACCGCCCACCGCTGCGACCTCGCCCACACCACCCCCTACCGCGAGAACGGCCACACCGGCCACACCTCCGCCGACAACCTCACCCACCTCTGCCGCACCCACCACCGCCTCAAACACACCACCCGCTGGACCACCACCCAACACCCCGACGGCACACTCGAATGGACCTCCCCCACCGGACGCAGCCGGACCACGCATCCACCCGGCCGCAACCCCACCAGCGCAGCACTCCCTCGGTAGGCCGCCGCGCGCCGGTGGCACCATGGGCCCGTGCACACCGCCGTCATCGCGATCGACCAGGGCACGACGAGTACGCGCGCGCTCGTCGTCGCCAAGGACGGCTCGGTGCTCGCGCTCGCGCAGCGCGAGCACGAGCAGATCCTTCCGCGGCCCGGCTGGGTCGAGCACGACGCGGCGGAGATCTGGACGAACGTCCGCGAGGTCGTCGGCCAGGCCCTCGGGCGCGCGGGGCTCAACCACCACGACCTCGCCGCCGTGGGGGTGACGAACCAGCGCGAGACGACGGTCGTGTGGGACCGGACGACGGGCGTCCCCGTCCACCCGGCGATCGTCTGGCAGGACACCCGGACCCAGGACCTCATCGACGAGCTCGCGTCCCGCCCGGGCGTCCCCGAGACGTTCCGCGAACGGACCGGTCTACCGCTCGCCACCTACTTCGCCGGGCCCAAGATCGCCTGGATCCTCGACCACGTCCCCGGAGCGCGCGCCCGCGCAGAGGCCGGGGAGCTGCTCTTCGGGACGACGGACACCTGGCTGCTGTGGAACCTCACAGGCGGCGCCGAGCACCCCCAGGGCGCGGTGCACGCGACCGACGTGACGAACGCGTCGCGCACCCTGCTCATGGACCTCGACACGCTCGACTGGAACGCGAGCCTCGCCGCCGAGCTGGGCGTGCCGCTCGCGATGCTCCCCGAGATCCGCTCGTCGAGCGAGGTCTACGGCGTCGGTCGCCCGGGCGGGCTGCTGCCCGGTGTGCCGGTCGCATCGCTGCTCGGAGACCAGCAGGCCGCGAGCTTCGGCCAGGCATGCTTCTCCCCCGGCGACGCGAAGAACACCTACGGCACCGGCAACTTCATGCTGCAGAACACGGGGACGACGCCGGTGCGGTCCCGGCACGGGCTCCTCACGACGGTGGCCTACAGGCTAGGCGAGGCGCCGCCCGTGTACGCGCTCGAGGGGTCGATCGCGGTCACCGGGTCCCTCGTGCAATGGCTGCGCGACAACCTCGGCCTCCTGAAGTCCGCGGCCGAGGTCGAGCGTCTGGCCGCGCGGGTGCCCGACGCGGGCGGCGCCTACCTCGTGCCCGCGTTCTCCGGGCTCTACGCCCCGCACTGGCGCCCCGACGCTCGCGGCGCGCTCGTCGGCCTCACCCGGTACGTGACCCGCGACCACCTCGCGCGAGCCGTGCTCGAAGCGACGGCATTCCAGACGCGGGAAGTGCTCGAGGCGATGCGCGCCGACTCGGGCGTCGAGCTCACCGAGCTGCGGGTCGACGGCGGCATGGTCGTCAACGACCTCCTCATGCAGATCCAGGCGGACCTGCTCGGAGTGCCCGTCGTGCGACCCAAGGTCGTCGAGACCACGGCGCTCGGCGCGGCCTACGCCGCCGGTCTCGCGGTCGGGTTGTGGACCGGGACGGACGAGGTGCGCGCCCGGTGGGAACCTGGTCGTCGCTGGGAACCCGCCCTGGCCGACGACGAGCGTGAGCGGCGTTTCCGGCTGTGGCGCAAGGCCGTGCAGCGCACCCTCGACTGGGTCGACGAGGACACCGCCGCAGGGCCGTGAGTCCCCACCCGCCCAAGTCGATCCACAGGGCTCCGCCTGGGCCGGACCGGAGCGTCCGACGGGCCTCGTAAGGTGGGCGGGTGACCGACGCCCTGCCCGCCGACCTTCCCCCCGCCCTCGACGATCCCGAGTGGCCGCAGGAGCCGACGTGGGCCGACGAGCCCCCCTACGACGCGTACGAGGAACCGCCCTTCGACCCGGGGTATGACGACCCCTCGGCACCGTCGGCCCCCTCGCGCGGCACCCGGTCGTACCCCGCCCGGCGCGACGCCGACGCCACCCGCTCCGCGACGCCGTCGGCCGGCACACCCCTCGAGGTCCTCCACCGGATCTTCGGCTACGAGGCGTTCCGCGGCGACCAGGCCGCGATCATCGACACCGTCGTCGCGGGCGGTGACGCGCTCGTCCTCATGCCGACCGGCGGCGGAAAGTCGCTGTGCTACCAGGTGCCCTCGCTCGTCCGGGAGGGCACCGGCGTCGTCGTCTCCCCGCTCATCGCGCTCATGCAGGACCAGGTCGACGCGCTCGCCGCGCTCGGCGTCCGCGCGGGCTACCTCAACTCGACGCAGGACGTCTCCCAGCGGCGCGCGGTCGAGGAGGCGTTCCTGGCCGGCGAGCTCGACCTGCTCTATCTCGCCCCCGAACGGCTCACCGTGCCCTCGACACTTGAGCTGCTCGACCGCGGCACGGTCGCCCTCTTCGCGATCGACGAGGCGCACTGCGTCTCGCAGTGGGGCCACGACTTCCGGCCCGACTACCTCCAGCTCTCGCTCCTCCACGAGCGCTGGCCCGAGGTCCCACGGATCGCGCTCACCGCAACCGCAACCGAGACGACCCACGCGGAGATCGCGACCCGCCTCGACCTCACGGACGCCTCGCACTTCGTCGCGAGCTTCGACCGCCCCAACATCCAGTACCGGATCGCCCCCAAGGACAACCCGCGCGCCCAGCTCGTCGATCTCCTGCGTTCCGAGCACCCCGGCGACGCGGGAATCGTCTATTGCCTGTCGCGGGCCTCGGTCGAGCAGACCGCGAAGCACCTCGTCGACGCGGGCATCCCCGCCCTGCCCTACCACGCGGGACTCGACGCACGGGTCCGGGCGCGGAACCAGTCACGTTTCCTGCGCGAGGACGGCCTCGTCATGGTCGCGACGATCGCCTTCGGCATGGGGATCGACAAGCCCGACGTGCGATTCGTCGCGCACCTCGACCTCCCCAAGTCCGTCGAGGGCTACTACCAGGAGACCGGACGCGCGGGCCGTGACGGGCTGCCCGCGACCGCCTGGCTCGCCTACGGCTTGGCCGACGTCGTCCAGCAACGCCGGATGATCGACAGCTCCGAGGGCGACGCGCTGCACCGGCGCGCACTGTCCGCCCACCTCGACGCGATGCTCGCGCTGTGCGAGACCGTCAGCTGCCGCCGGGTGCAGCTGCTGCGCTACTTCGGCGAGGACGCGACCGGGCCGTGCGGCAACTGCGACACGTGCCTCACGCCGCCCGAGTCGTGGGACGGGACCGTCGCCGCGCAGAAGCTGCTCTCGACCGTCGTGCGGCTCGACCAGCGCGGGCAACGCTACGGCGCCGGTCACCTCGTCGACATCCTGCTCGGCAAGGCGACCGCCCGCATCGCCCAGCTCGGCCACGACCAGCTGCCCGTCTTCGGGATCGGCGCGGACCTCGCCGACGGCGAGTGGCGCGGCGTCGTGCGGCAGCTGCTCGCGCAAGGACTGCTCGCGGTCGACACCGACGGCTACGGGACGCTGCGGCTCACCCCCGCGAGCGCGGAGGTGCTCACGGGAGCGCGCGAGGTGCGCCTGCGCCGTGACGCGCCCCGACCGACTTCCCGTCGCCGCTCAGGCTCGGGCGGGACCGGCGCGGGCCGGGGCGGACGCCCGGCCGCGGCGGCAGACCTCTCCGACGCGGCCGCCGAGCGGTTCGACCGGCTTCGCAGCTGGCGGGCCGCCGTCGCGAAGGAACAAGGCGTGCCCGCGTACGTCGTCTTCCACGACGCGACGCTTCGGCAGATCGCGACGAGCCAGCCAGCGACGATCGCCGAGCTCGCCGAGGTCAACGGCGTCGGCGCCGCGAAGCTCGAACGGTACGGGGAGCTCGTGCTCGCGACCCTCGCCGACTGAACGACGACGTCAGCCGGGGTGCGCGCCGTCGTCGGGCGTCCGACAATCGGTGCACCCACCCCGAGGAGGCCCCCACGATGTCCCGCGGCACCCGATTCCCGCATCACGTGTACGGCACGGGCGAGGAGCCGGACGTCCAGCTCACGCTCGCGAACGAACGCACCTTCCTCGCCTGGATCCGCACCGCGCTCGCGCTGCTCGCCGCCGGGGTCGCCGTCGCGGCCCTCGACCTGCCGCTGTCGCAGGCGACCAAGACCGCCGCGGCCCTCGTGCTCATCGGCGCGGGAGCCCTCAGCCCCGTCCAGGCATTCGTCGGGTGGATGCGCACCGAGCGTGCGCTGCGGCGCGACGAGCCGCTGCCGTCCCCGGCGCTGTCCCTGCCCGTCGCGATCGGGGTCGTCGTCGTCGGGGTGATCGTCGCGATCGGGCTCGTGGTGCCGTGACGAGACGGCCCGCGACCGAGCTGCCCGGCGCGACCCGCACCGACCTGTCCTGGCGGCGGACGCTGCTCGTGCTCGTGGCCGGACCGATCGCCGCCGTCCGGGTCATCGCTCCTGACAGCGGCCGGCTGGCCGTCGTGGCCGTCGTCCTCGGACTCACCGCCGGGGTCGTGCTGCTCGTCCAGAAGCGCCGACGACTGGGGCAGATCGCGGCCGCCACACGCCAGGAGTCGTTGCCGGGCGAGGCCGAGCACATGCCGGGCGGCCGGCTGCTGCTGTCGACCGCCGTCGCGACGTTCGCCCTCGCAGGTCTCGTCGCGGTCGCTGTGCTCAGCTGACGCACGCAGGGCTGCGCAGGGAACGCGTCGGCTGAAGTGTCGGCGACAAGGGCGCAGACATCGATCACGTCGTCATCGGGCCAGCCGGGGTGTTCACCCTCAACACCAAGCACCACCCGGGGGCCAAGGTCTGGGTCGCTGGCCGCACGTTCATGGTGAACGGCACCAGGCTTCCCTACCTGCGCAACAGCAGACACGAGGCGGCGCGCGCGTCGAAGTTGCTCACGCTCGCTGCAGGAGTCTCGGTGGAAGCCACCGGAGTCGTCGTTCCCGTCGGAGTGCAGTCGGTGACGATCCGGTCGGCACCCGAGGGTGCCAGGGTCGTTCATCGCCGGCGCCTCGTGAGATGGCTTCGCCGGCAGCCGGCCATCTTCGACGAGCTGCTCATCGATCGGCTCTTCGACGCGGCTCGTCGATCGACGACGTGGCAGCCGTGAGACGGTTCACGCTCTCGCACGCCCCCGGTGTCGCAAGTTTCGGTCCAGCTCGTCGATCCTGCGGCTCGCACTCGGGCGCGCTCCCTCCCGCGGCCCGACGATCGATCCCTGCACAAACGTGCGTGCGACGAACGTGTCGACACGGCCTGCGCAGGTCCCCGAACTGCCCTGGGAGTGCTAGCGTCTGAATCGAAAGTTGCGATCTCAGGAGCCGCGTCATGTCGCTTGACACAGACCCCCGCAGGGGCACGAACCACGCCAACGGCGGCCCGACCATCGCCGTCATCGCGGCCGAGGCCGGCGTCTCCGTCCCCACCGTCTCGAAGGTCCTCAACGGCCGCCCGGACGTGGCTCCTGCGACCCGCGCGCGGGTCGAGGCGGCGATCGAGCGCAACGGCTACCGGCCTCGTCGCGGGCGCTCGTCCTCGCGCCCGGCGTCGCTCGAGCTCGTGTTCCACGAGTTCGACTCGGCGTGGTCGATCGAGATCATCAAGGGCGTCGAGAAGGTCGCGGGCCCGGCTCGGATCGGCGTCGTGCTCTCGGAGCTCGGCGGGGCCCACCGGCCACGTCAGGAATGGCTTGACGACGTGCTCTCGCGTCGGCCGCTCGGCGTCATTCTCGTCATGAGCGACCTCGACCCGACGCAGCGTCGCCAACTCGCCGCCCGTTCGATCCCGTGCGTCGTCATCGACACCGCGGGCGAGCCGCCGCCCGGGGTCCCGACGGTCGGGTCCGGGAACTGGAGCGGCGGGCTCGCGGCAACCCGGCACCTGCTCTCGCTCGGCCACCGTCGCATCGCCGTCATCTCCGGGCCACGCGACGTGCTGTGCTCCCGGGCGCGCGTCGACGGGTATCGCTCCGCGCTCGAGGAGGCCGGCGTGCCGCTCGAGCCCGGTCTCATTCGCTACGGCGACTTCGTCGCGACCGGCGGATACACGCACGGGATGAAGCTCCTCGACCGCCCGGACCGGCCGACAGCGATCTTCGCGGGGTCGGACACCCAGGCGCTCGGCGTCATGCGGGCCGCGCGCGAGCTCGGGCTGCGGATCCCTGAGGACCTCTCCGTGGTCGGCTACGACGACCTGCCGGTGACCGAGTGGCTCGTGCCGCCACTCACGACGGTCCGGCAGCCGCTCCACGACATGGCAGGCACCGCGACCCGCATGCTCCTCGAGCTCGCCAACGGGTCGCAGCCGGCCAACCGGCGGATCGACCTCGCGACCGAGCTCATCGTCCGGCAGACGACCGCCCCGTTCGGGGACGACTGACCGCGACCGCCCCTTTCGGCGGCAGCCGGACCCGCGCGTTCGCGAGCGGGAGCCGCGCCCTCGGCAGCCGGACCCGCGGGGTCGGCGGGAGGGTGGGGGTTAGAGGGCGGCGGGGAAGCCTAGTTGGCGCCAGGCTTCGTAGGTGGCGATCGACGCGGCGTTCGCGAGGTTGAGGGAGCGGCGGCCCTCGAGCATGGGGATGCGCACCTCGGCCGTGATGCGGGGGTGCGCGAGGACGTCGGCAGGCAGACCATCAGGCTCGGGGCCGAACAGGAGCACGTCACCGTCGACGTAGTCGACGTCGGTGAAGCGCGCCCTCGTGTGCGTCGTGAAGGCGAAGACCCGCTGCCCCGGCAGCGCGTCGAGGCACGCGTCGAGGTCGGGGTGCACCGTGACGTGCGCGAGGTCGTGGTAGTCCAGACCGGCCCGGCGCAGCTTCGCCTCCGACATGTCGAAGCCGAGCGGCTCGACGAGGTGGAGGTGCGCGCCGGTCGCAGCGGCGAGCCGGATCGCGTTGCCGGTGTTGCCCGGGATGCAGGGGGCGAAGAAGACGATCGAGATCACGAAGCCATAGTCCCATCCACGTGTGAGGTCGAGCCCCCGATCGGGTGATTCGGACATCTCGGCGTGCGAGGTGCCGCGATCGGTTCTAGCGTCATCTCCCGACGGCCTCACCGGCCGACGGAAGGAGAAGTCTCATGGGTATCGAGAGCATCATCGGTGCAATCGTCATCGGCCTCATCATCGGCGTCCTCGGGCGACTGTTCGCACGGGGCAAGCAGGACATCTCCATCCTGCTCACCATCATCGTGGGCATCATCGCCGCATTCCTCGGCACGTTCCTCGCACGTGCCCTCGGCGTCGAGGACACGAACGGCATCGACTGGATCGAGCTCATCATCCAGATCGTGCTCGCCGTGATCGGCGTCTCGATCGCCGCCAACCTCTCGGGCGGCCGACGTCGCGGCTGACCCGGGCGGTCGGGTCAACCGGACGTGACGAAGGGCCTCGGAGCACCACGCTCCGGGGCCCTTCGCCGTGCAGGGGTCGCGCGCTCAGTGCGGCTCAGCGCGGCTCAGCGCAGGACGATGTCCCCCGTGCTCGGCGCCTCGTACGTCGCACGGACCTCGGCGTTCATCACCGCCGTGCCGTCCTCGCGGGTGCGGATCGTCACCGTGCGCCGCTGGGCGGCCGGGTAGGGCCGCAGCGAGAGCCTCCACTGCCCCGGCGCGGGACGGTCGACGCTCGCGAACATCCCGGTCGCAGCGGGCGTCCCGTGCGGACCCCACGGCCCGACGAGCGTCTGCTCGACCCACGTGCCGTGCCCCGCGCGGACGAGCACGTCGAGCCCGGCGATCCTCGCCGTGATCAGGTCCTCGAGCGGCCCAGGGTCGACCCGTAGGCGTGAGATGCCTTTCCACGTGCGGGCCAGGCGAAGGTCGCGTCCGACGAAGGGCAGGTCGCCGTGCGCACCGGCGCGCTCGACGCCCGGCGCCGGGAGCCGCAGCCCTGCGAGACGCGCCTCAAGGTCGGCCACGGCCGCGTCGTCGGCGGGCAGCGGACCGTCGGCCAGCTCCGGCAGCACCGCCCACACCGCGTCCATGACCTCCTGCATCTGCGTCGTCCCCGCGGTCGCCGCGAAGACGAGGTCCGCGTCCGGCACGACGATGCAGAACTGCCCGAAAGACCCGTCGCCCCGGAACGCCCCATGCTGGCACAGCCACATCTGGTGGCCGTATCCCTGCAGCCAGTCCGGCGGGACGTCGAGCTGCGGCACCGGTGGTCCGCCGTCGGCCGACGCCTCCGCGACCCAGCCCTCCGGCAGCACCCTGCGGCCGCCGAACTCCCCGTCCTGCGCGAGCAGCACCCCGAGCGCGGCGATGTCGACCGTGCGGATCGAGAGCCCGAACCCACCGATGTCGATCCCCTGCGGGCTCTGCTCCCACGTCGCCCCGACGATGCCGAGCGGGTCGAGCAGCCGCGGCCGCACGTAGTCGAGCAGCCGCTCCCCCGTCACCCTCGCGAGGATCGCCGAGAGCACGTAGCTCGCCCCGGTGTCATAGACGAACCACGTCCCCGGCTCGCGCGGCACGGGCAGCGCGAGGAAGTTCCGCACCCAGTCGTCGCCGATGAGCGTGCGACCCATCGAGTCCTCCTCGTGGCCGGTGCGCATCGTGAGCAGGTCGCGCACGCGCATCGCCGCGAGATTCGCCGACGGGTCGCCGGGCACCTCGCCCGGGAAGAAGTCGACGACGCGGGCGTCGAAGTCGAGCAGGCCCTCGGCGCGGGCGAAGCCCGCGGCCATCGCCGTCACGGTCTTCGACAGCGAGAACAGCTCGTGCCGCAGCTCAGGCCGGTAGGGGTCCCACCAGCCCTCCGCGACGACAGCGCCGTGGCGCAGCACCGTGAGCGAGTGCATCTCGTCGAGGCCGCCGAGCGTGTCGACGAGGCGGATCAGGGCACGCGACGGGACGCCTTCGTCCTCGGGCCGCGACCGGGGCAGGGTGGGGATGGTCTCCATGCCCATCATCATCCCGCTCGAGCGACGCTGAGGTGCGGGACGTGCGCCGCGATCGGCGGGATGAGGGCACGAATCGGCGGGAACGCCCGAAGTCTCACTCTCCGACCGATTCAGTCTGCTACCGTCGCGCTGGCGCTCAGCGAAGGCCTTGACTACCCGACCACGCGGACGGCTGGCGCCTTGTGCGAGGGCGTGGCGGCATCACCCTCCCCGGCGTCGACGAGGAGGACGGTGACCAGGAGGATGGCTAAGCAGCTCATCCATACGACGCACGGCGATCAGCGCGGGGCAGCCGCTTCCGGCGAGGGCATGGCGGCATCGTTCACGACGCGCAGTACACGACCTGTCAGGCAGCGGTGATGGATGCGCCCGCGCCGCGGTCCTGCCTCACCTTGCAGCACGTGACGCAGGTCTACCCGCGGTTCACACTCGGCCCGCTCGATGTGACCTTCAGCCCTGGAGTCACAGGTCTGGTCGGAGCGAACGGTGCGGGGAAGTCGACGCTGCTGCGTCTTCTCGTCGGCGCCGAGCTGCCGCGGTCAGGCCGTATCGACCGGCCGCGAGAGAGCCGAACGATCGGCTATGTCCCGCAAGACTTCGCTGCGCCACCGCGGCAGCGCGTCTCAGGGGTGTTGGCCTTCGCGGCGTGGGCGCACGGCTTGTCGGCACCGGAGCGGTCTCGCGCAGTCGCGCACGTGGTCGATCAGCTGGATCTTGGTTCGCTGCTCGCGACTCCCTATGGCCGCCTCTCGGGAGGTCAGCAACGGCGGGTCGCGCTCGCGCAAGCCCTCGTCCATGACCCGCGGGTTCTCGTCCTCGACGAGCCCACGGCCGGTCTGGACCCGCTTCAGCGGGTCCAGGTGCGCGAGCTCGTCCGGGACACGGCGCAGGATCGCACCGTTGTCCTCAGCTCCCACCTCGGCGAAGACATCGAACCCCTCGCCCACCAGGTCGTCGTCCTCGTCGACGGATCGATGGCGTTCTGCGGGCTTCCGCAGGACCTCAGGGAGCGGGCGCGTCCTGGCGTGCCAGGCGACTCCGACTTCGAACGTGGCATCGTCTCCCTGCTCTCTCCCGTTGGCGGGGCACAGCGATGAGGAGCGCGGTCCGATCCGCCTTCGTCGGAGCGTGGTCGGGGGTCGTCATGATCATCGTGCAGGTCGTCAACGTCGTCTCGTCGCAGGGCGAGTTCACGAGCGACCAGCAGTTTCTGCTCGGCTACCTGGGCGGCGTCACGATGCTCGGGGGTGCACTCGTCGCCGGGCTTGCGGCTGTGGACGCGTCGAGGCTGTCCGGCGCAGCGAGCCCGTGGCCCAGCGGCCTGCCCAGGCTCCGTTCGCTCATCGCCGCGTGGGCGGTGAGCGCTGGCTCCGCATCCCTTGGACACGTCCTCGCCGTCGTCGTCGTCGCCGTCTACAGCCAGCCCTATCCACGCCTGTCGGCGCTCGAGGTCGTCCTCGTCATGGCGGCACAGGTCCTCGCGCTCGGGGTCGCGGCCGGGATCGGGTCCGCGACCGGTAGGTTCTTCTCCCGCCCCGTGGCGGCGACCCTCGGCGCCGTCACGGCGTTCATCGTCCTCACGGCCGGTTCAGACTTCTCCGCGCCAGTCTGGGCCAACGTCGTCGGCACGCAGGTCCCGTTCCCGGGCATGGCGGCGTCACCGCCCTGGCACGCCGCCTACCTGGTGACGGCACTTGTGGCGACGGCGGCGCTCGTGTGGATGCCGTCGAGAGTCCTGCGTGGTGCGCGTGTCCCGACGACGGGGACCGGGGTCGCGCTGAGCGTCGCGCTCGTGACCCTTGTGCTCCCTCTCGGGACCGACCTCCACCGGTACACCCCACGGGACGACCTCCGGACTGAGTGCTCGCCGGCCACAGCGGAGCTCGACGTCTGCCTCATCGCCGAAGAGGAACTGTTCCATGACGACATCGCGTCCGCAGCACGTGCCATCGCCGCTGCGTCCCCCGGCGGGACGTTGCCGACGTGGGCGCCCGCCGAGATCGTCTCGACCAACCTGGACGGCAGCCTCGTCCCCGGCGACCGCGACTACATTCGCCCCGGGGTCGTCGCAGTCGGCTTGGAGGACTTCGGCTCCCGGAACATCGATCCCCTCCAGCTCGCGCAGGCGTTCACACCCGATTACTGCGGTCAGGAGGATCTCGACGCCGCGCTCGACACGCTCATCGACGCGCTCGCCTCGGTGATCGCGAGCCCAGGGACGGCGCCGCTCTCGGAGTCGGTCCTGTCGCCCGGCGCGGCGATCGCCGCGTGCGACAGCACTCTCATGCCGTGAGCCACGCCGCACGAGTCGGCCGCACGCTCCGGCACCCCGCTGTGACCGAGGCGTGGTTCGCCCGGCGCGCGCCAGTGGCCCTTGCGCTCTACGTCGCCGCGGCATCGACGGTCGCGCTCTCGGGCGCACACCTGTGGCGACTCGGTCCGATCGAGCTCAGCGCACCGCTGGCGCCGGCGACCCTGGCGGCAACTGCTGCTGCGACCGCGGTCATGCTCGGGGTCACCCCGTACGGCGCACCCGTCGTCCCTCGTTCGCCCCGAACCACGAGCTGGACCGTCGTGAACGCGCTCGTCCACAGCGTGCTCGGGGTGATCGCGACGCTGGTTGCCACGATCGGAGCGGGGCCCGCCGTGCGCGCCGGGGCGCTCACAGCCCTGCTCGTGCAGATCGCCTGCGGGCTCGCGGCGCTCACGATCGTCCGCACCTACGACCTCGCACCCGCGGTCCCGGTGGCGGCGCTCCTCCTCACGCTCATGGCCTTCGCGAGGATCGGCGACGAAGCGCCCTGGAACGCCCTCGTGGGCGTGGCGGGATCGCCCACAAGCGTCGTCACGGCGGCCTGCGCCGCGGGGCTCGCCCTCGGACTGCTCGCCCTCGACCCACGGCACGCCCTCGCGCTGCGCGCACCCGCCCAGTACCCGGCCACCCAGTAGCTGGGCGGGCACGAGGGGCCATTCCGCCGAGCAGCGCACCCCATGCCTCAGAAGGCGACGCGACGCGACCCGACCCTCCGGCCAGGAGGATCGGGTCGCGTGCTTCAGTGCGTGCGAGCGTCAGGCGGTCGCCTCGCCCTCCGGGGACGCCGGCGCCGGGTCGGGGGCGATGACGGTCGCGCCGACGACGACGGGCTCGGCCTCCGCCGGGAGCTCGGCGGCCTTGTCGCGCGGAACCCCGCGGAAGAGGAACTCCCCGAGGATGCCCTCGCCCTCGGCGTCGACGATGATCTTCTGGCCCGCCTTGAGCTCGCCGAAGAGGATCTTCTCGGAGAGCGAGTCCTCGATGTCGCGCTGGATCGCACGACGCAGCGGGCGCGCCCCGAGCACCGGGTCGTAGCCCTTCTCGGAGAGGAGCTGCTTCGCGGCGGGCGTGATCTCGAGCTCCATGTCCTTGTCGCGCAGGCGGGCGTCGAGCTTGGCGACCATGAGGTCGACGATCTCGAAGATCTCCGGCTGCGAGAGCTGCGGGAAGACGACGACGTCGTCGACACGGTTGAGGAACTCGGGGCGGAAGTGCTGCTTGAGCTCCTCGTTGACCTTCGCCTTCATCCGCTCGTAGGACGTCGACAGGTCCCCGCCGGCCTGGAAGCCGGTCATGACGCCCTTGGCGATGTCCCGCGTGCCGAGGTTCGTCGTCATGATGATCACGGTGTTCTTGAAGTCGACGACGCGACCCTGGGAGTCCGTGAGTCGACCGTCCTCGAGGATCTGCAGGAGTGAGTTGAAGATGTCCGCGTGCGCCTTCTCGACCTCGTCGAACAGGACGACCGAGAACGGCTTGCGCCGCACCTTCTCCGTGAGCTGGCCGCCCTCGTCGTAGCCGACGTAGCCGGGGGGCGAACCGAACAGCCGCGAGACCGTGTGCTTCTCGGAGAACTCGCTCATGTCGAGCTGGATGAGCGCGTCCTCGTCACCGAAGAGGAACTCCGCGAGCGCCTTGGCGAGCTCGGTCTTGCCGACGCCCGTGGGCCCGGCGAAGATGAACGACCCGCCCGGTCGCTTGGGGTCCTTGAGGCCGGCGCGGGTGCGACGGATGGCCTGCGAGAGCGCCTTGACCGCCGTCTTCTGGCCGACGATCCGCTTGTGCAGCTCGTCCTCCATGCGGAGCAGGCGGTTGGACTCGGCCTCGGTGAGCTTGAAGACGGGGATGCCCGTCGCGATCGCGAGGACCTCGGCGACGAGCTCCTCGTCGACCTCGGCGATCGTGTCGAGGTCGCCCGACTTCCAGGCCTTCTCCTTCTCAGCGCGCTTGAGCCCGAGCTGCTTCTCGGTGTCGCGCAGGCGCGCGGCACGCTCGAAGTCCTGCTCGTCGATCGCGGACTCCTTGTCCCGACGCGCGGTCGCGATCTGCTCGTCGAGCTCGCGGAGCTCCGGCGGCGCCGTCATCCGGCGGATGCGCAGCCGCGCGCCCGCCTCGTCGATGAGGTCGATCGCCTTGTCCGGGAGGAAGCGGTCGTTGACGTAGCGATCCGCGAGGGTCGCAGCGGCGACGAGGGCGCCGTCCGTGATCGAGACGCGGTGGTGCGCCTCGTAGCGGTCGCGGAGGCCCTTGAGGATCTCGATCGCGTGCGCGAGGTTGGGCTCGGCGACCTGGATCGGCTGGAAGCGCCGCTCGAGCGCCGCGTCCTTCTCGACGTGCTTGCGGTACTCCTCGAGCGTCGTCGCGCCGATCGTCTGGAGCTCGCCACGGGCGAGCATCGGCTTGAGGATCGAGGCGGCGTCGATCGCGCCCTCGGCCGCACCCGCACCGACGAGCGTGTGGATCTCGTCGATGAACAGGATGATGTCGCCGCGGGTGCGAATCTCCTTGAGGACCTTCTTGAGGCGCTCCTCGAAGTCACCGCGGTAGCGCGAGCCTGCGACGAGCGAGCCGAGGTCGAGCGTGTAGAGCTGCTTGTCCTTGAGCGTCTCGGGGACGTCGCCGCGGACGATGTCCTGCGCGAGGCCCTCGACGACGGCCGTCTTGCCGACGCCCGGCTCGCCGATGAGGACAGGGTTGTTCTTCGTGCGGCGCGAGAGCACCTGCATGACGCGCTCGATCTCCGTGTCCCGGCCGATGACCGGGTCGAGCTTGCCGTCGCGGGCCGCCTGCGTGAGGTTGCGGCCGAACTGGTCGAGCACGGCCGAGCCCGAGGGCTGGCCCTCCGCGGGGCCGCCGGCCGAGACCGGCTCCTTGCCCTGGTATCCCGAGAGCAGCTGGATGACCTGCTGACGCACCCGGTTGAGGTCCGCGCCGAGCTTGTTGAGGACCTGCGCGGCGACGCCCTCGCCCTCACGGATGAGGCCGAGGAGGATGTGCTCGGTGCCGATGTAGTTGTGGCCGAGCTGGAGCGCCTCGCGCAGCGAGAGCTCGAGCACCTTCTTGGCGCGCGGCGTGAACGGGATGTGGCCGCTCGGCGCCTGCTGGCCCTCGCCGATGATGTCCTGCACCTGGGCGCGGACCGCGTCGAGCGAGATGCCGAGGGACTCGAGCGCCTTGGCGGCAACGCCCTCGCCCTCGTGGATGAGGCCGAGGAGGATGTGCTCCGTCCCGATGTAGTTGTGGTTGAGCATCCGTGCCTCTTCTTGGGCAAGGACGACCACCCGGCGGGCCCGGTCTGTGAATCTCTCGAACATGAGCACTCCTCACGAGCGTGCGTGGGGGTAGGCGAAGCCCACCCTCGGCGTATGCCAAGGCTAACGGCGCCCCTCCCCCGAACCTGCCCATGTTCGCCGCAGGCGTGAAAGCCCGGCCAGCCG
>JAFABT010000064.1 GCA_023425905.1 Actinomycetes bacterium
GGCGACCCGACGGCGCACGCCGAGGTGCTCGCGCTCCGGGAGGCGGCCGCGACGCTCGGGCGGTGGCGCCTCGACGACTGCACGCTCGTCGTCACGCTCGAGCCGTGCGTCATGTGCGCGGGTGCGACGGTCCTCGCCCGGGTGCCCCGCCTCGTGCTCGGCGCGTGGGACCCCAAGGCTGGCGCGTGCGGTTCGGTGCACGACGTCGTCCGTGACCGGCGGCTCAACCACACGGTCGAGGTGGCCGCGGGCGTCCGGGAGGCCGAGTGCGCCGCGTTGCTCCGGGACTTCTTCGCCGGTCACCGCGACCCGCGCGACTGACGAGTGACTGACGCGTGACGGGGGGCGCGCTTCACCGGACGGGCGGGAGATGCGCGGCGAGCAGCTGGAGCACCTCGCTCGCGCCGGCGTGGACGGTGACGGCGGCGTGCCGGTCGCCCTTCGTCGCGCCGCGGTTGACGACGGCCACCGGGTGCTCGGCTGCGACGGCCCGCCGCACGAGCCGGAGCCCGGACTGGACGGCGAGGGAGGAGCCGACGACGAGCAGCGCGTCCGCGTCGTCGACGATCCCGAAGGCCGCCTCGACCCGCGCCGGCGGCACCGTCTCCCCGAAGTAGACGATGTCCGGCTTGAGCATCCCGCCGCAGGCCGGGCACGGCGCGACCTTGAAGTGCGCGGTGTCCTCGACGACGGCGTCGGCGTCCGGGGCGGTCTCGACGTCGCCGACCGGGTCGACGCGGTCGAGGAACGTCGGGTTGAGCTCGGTGAGCGTCTGCGCGAGCTCGGCGCGGGGGAGCGGGTGGCCGCAGCCGAGGCACACGACCCGGTCGAAACGGCCGTGGAGGTCGACGACCCGTCGTGATCCCGCCTGCTCGTGGAGCGTGTCGACGTTCTGCGTGACGACGCCGACGACGATCCCGCGGGCCTCGAGCTCGGCGAGCGCGCGGTGCCCGGCGTTGGGGGAGGTGCGCTGGACGCGGGCCCAGCCGACGTGGTTGCGCGCCCAGTAGTGCCGCCGGAACCGCTCGTCCCCGACGAACTGCGCGTAGGTCATCGGGGTGCGCTGCGGCGATCCGAGGCCGCGGTAGTCCGGGATCCCCGAGTCCGTCGAGACGCCCGCCCCCGTGAGCACCGCGATCCGTCGGCCCTCGAGCAGGGCGAGGAGCGCGCCGATCGTCCCCCGGCCGGGAGCGGGTGCGGACCTCATGCGGTCACGGTACGACGGGGCGTGCGTGCTGGCGGGCTGGCGATTGGGAGGCCGCCCGTCCCATCAGGTATCGTCGTCCCCCGAGGTAGCGTGTCCGAGTGGCCTAAGGAGCACGCCTCGAAAGCGTGTGTGGGTGAAAGTCCACCGTGAGTTCGAATCTCACCGCTACCGCCAGCCGAAGGGCCCCAGCCGGAGAGTTCTGCCGCTGGGGCCTTTCGCATGCGACACGCGCCCCGCATCGGGGCAAAAGCCCCACGCCGACGCCGCGCGACTCGCTAGCCTGACGTGTCCTTCCCCCACCTCAGGAGTCCTATCGTGCGCATGAAGAACCCCCTTGCAGCTCTCTGTCTCGCCCTGTCGCTCGTCGCCGGGTCGAGCGCGGTGATCGCTGCCCCGGCAGCGGCCGACCCCGCCCCCGCGGTCGCGTCCGCGTCCCCCGGCGTCGCGGCGAAGGCGTCCCCGAAGGTCACCGTCAAGGCGTCCCGCACGACGGTGCTCCGCGGCAGCCAGTGGGCGACGCTGCGCATCACCGTGAAGCGCGGCACGGGCAAGGTCGCTGTCTACGACGGCAAGAAGAGGGTCAAGACGCTCACGCTCCGCAAGGGCAAGGCGTCGTACACGACGTCGAAGAAGCTCGCCCGCGGCCTCCACCGGATGAAGGTCGTCCACCTCGCGTCGAAGAAGTCCGCGACGGTGAAGATCCGCGTGCGCTCGAAGGCCTCGCTCGCCGCGACGGTCTCGCGCACGACCTTCCTCCGCGAGGGCGCCCCGGCGACGGTTGCGCTCACCGCACGCGTCGACGGCAAGGCCGCGGCCGGCACGTTCCGGGTTCGCGAGGGCTCGACCGTCGTCGCGCAGGCGAAGGCGAAGGGCGGCAAGGCGACGGTCTCGCTGCCGAAGAAGCTCTCCGTGGGTGCGCATGTCTTCACGGTCTCGTTCGCACCGGCGAGCACGTACGTCGTCGCCCCGAAGGCCCGCAAGGTCGCGGTGACGGTGACGACGAACGCCGCGTTCTCGGGCGACACGGAGCTCCTCGTCGGCAAGGGCGTCAAGGCGGGGCTCTACGTCTCGCGCGGCAACGAGGACTGCTTCTGGCACCGGACGCGGCTCAACTCGGCGGGCGAGTACATCGCCGGCAACGAGTTCGGAACGGGCACGCGCTACATCCAGATCCTTCCCGACGACGTCGCGATCCAGACCCGGTTCTGCGAGGACTTCTTCGCCGCTCCCACGACGCCGCCGTCGAGCGTGCCGACGTCGATCCCCGGCGACGGGGTGTACCGGGTGGGTTACGACATCGCCCCCGGCACCTACCGCAGCAGCGCGCCGGCTGACCAGTACACGTCCGTGTACTGGGAGCGGCGGGCGAACTCGCTGGGGAACCTCAACTCGATCATCGACAACGAGTCCGAGCCGAAGGTGCTCGAGGTCACGGTGCTCCCGACGGACGCGTTCCTCGAGGTCAAGAGAGGCGGACGGTGGACCAAGGTCCGCTGAGCGCCGTGCGCTGGCCTGCCTGAGGGCCACCCACGGGCGGAGGCAGGGTCCGCCCGTGGGGTGACGGCGCAGGTGAGGCG
>JAFABT010000083.1 GCA_023425905.1 Actinomycetes bacterium
GTCGCGACAGGGGTGCCGCGCGACCCCGTCGCCGCGGGCGTCGTGCCGTCCGCGCCCGACAGCGCGCCGACGAGCATGACGACCGCGACGACGGCGAGGACGACGTCGACGACGAGGAAGGCGAGCAGCCCCGGGGTGAGCAGGTGACCTGCGTCCGGGCGCCCGGGAGCCGGGGGTGGCGGAACGGGGGGCACGCCCCCACTGTGCCTCACCAGATGCGGACCCGCTCGGCGGGCGGCAGGTACGAGGCGTCGTCCGGCTGCACGTCGAAGGCCGTGTAGTACTCCTCGATGTTGCGCACGATCCCGTTGCACCGGAACTCCTCGGGGGAGTGCGGGTCGGTCGCGATCTGCTGGACGAGCGCCTCGTCGCGGCGCTTGGCCTGCCAAGCCTGCGCGTAGCCGAGCAGGACGCGCTGCACCCCGGTGAGGCCGTCGATCACCGGCGCGTCCTCGAGCGGGCGGCCGAGCGCGATGCGGTAGGCCTTGAGGGCGATCGTGAGGCCGCCGAGGTCGCCGATGTTCTCGCCGATCGTGAGCGCCCCGTTGACGTGGTGCTCCGCGTGCTCGGTCCCGACGAGCTGAGCGGGGACGTACCCGTCGAACTGTGCGACGAGGGCTGCGGTCCGGGCCTCGAACTCGGCGCGGTCGGCTTCGGTCCACCAGTCTTCGAGACGTCCGGTGCCGTCGTACTTGGAGCCCTGGTCGTCGAAGCCGTGGCCGATCTCGTGCCCGATGACCGCCCCGATGCCGCCGTAGTTGACCGCGTCGTCGGCCTCGGCGTCGAAGAACGGGGGCTGGAGGATGGCCGCAGGGAAGACGACCTCGTTCATCCCGGGGTTGTAGTACGCGTTGACCGTCTGCGGCGTCATGAACCACTCGTCGCGGTCGATCGGCCGCCCGATCTTGCCGAGCTCGCGGTCCTGCTCGAACGCGCTCGCGCGGCGGACGTTGCCGAGGAGGTCGTCCGCGCTGACCTCGAGGGCGTCGTAGTCGCGCCAGCGGGCGGGGTAGCCGATCTTCGGGGTGAACTGCTCGAGCTTGGCGAGCGCCTTGGCCTTCGTCTCCTCGCCCATCCAGTCGAGGGCGGTGATCGACTCCCGGTAGGCGGCGACGAGGTTCGCGACGAGCTCGTCCATGCGGGCCTTGTGCGTGGGTGGGAAGTGGCGCTCGACGTAGACCTTGCCCACGGCCTCCCCGAGGGCGCCCTCGACGACGGAGACCCCGCGCTTCCACCGCTCGCGGAGCTCCTGCGTGCCGTTGAGCCGCGTGCCGTAGAACTCGAAGTTCGCCTGGACGACCGCGGCGGGCAGGTACGGCGCCCGGGCTGACGTCGTGTGGTACGCGAGCCACGCCTGCCAGGCCGCGAGCGGCTCGGACGCCCACAGCGCGGCGAAGCCCTCGGCGAAGGACGGCTCCCGGACGACGACGTCGTCGAGCGCGCCGGCCGGCGCGCCCAGGGCCGCTCCCCACGCGCGCCAGTCGAAGCCGGGCGCCTGCTCAGCGAGGGCTCCGAGCGTCGTCGGGTTGTACGTGAGGTCGGCGTCGCGGTCGGTGACCACATCCCAGTGGTGCGCGGCGAGCCGCGTCTCGAGGTCGACGACGAGGCCCGCCTGCGCGTCGGCGTCGGGGCCCTCCTCGGCCCAGCCCGCGAGGGCGAGCATCCGCGCGACGTGCGGACGGTAGTCGGCGAGGATGTCGGCGTACCGCTCCTCGCGGTAGAACGCCTCGTCGGGCAGCCCGAGGCCGTCCTGGGCGAGGTAGACGACGTAGGTGTCCGGGTCCTTCGCGTCGTTGTCGACCCAGAAGCCGACCGCGCCCCCGACGCCCGTGCGCTGCAGGCTTCCCAGGACGCCGGTGAGGTCCGCGGCGCAGGTCGCGCCGCGGATCGCGTCGAGGTCGAGCGCGAGCGGGGCGAGACCCGCCGCCTCGACCTCGTCGGCCGCCATGAAGCTCGCGTAGAGCGCACCGATCTTGGCCTCGACACCGTCGGCCGCAGCCTCGCCCGAGCGGACCGCCTCGCCGGCGTCCGTGATGATGTCGCGGACCTGGCGCTCGGCCACGTCGTGGAGGCGGCGGAAGTGACCGTCGGACGCGCGATCGGCAGGGATCTCGTGCGTGCGCCACCAGCGGCCGTTGACGTGACCGTAGAGGTCGTCCTGGGGACGGACGTCCGGGTCGAGTGCGTCGAGGTCGATTCCGCTGTGCGTCATGGGTGGAGGGCCTTTCGACGAGGGGGCGAGCGCGTCCCCAGCCTAGGCGTTCCGACAGGCGGCAGATCGTCCGTCTCGCACCGCTGGGTGCGGCAGGATGAGCGCATGCGCATCCACATCGCCGCGGATCACGCCGGCTACGAGCTCAAGTCCTTCCTCGTCGAGCACCTCACCTCGGCCGGCCACGACGTGGTCGACCACGGGGCGCACGAGTACGACGCCCTCGACGACTACCCGCCCGTCTGCTTCGACGCCGGCGCGGCCGTCGTCGCGGAGCCGGGCAGCCTCGGCGTCGTCATCGGCGGCTCGGGCAACGGCGAGCAGATCGCGGCGAACAAGGTCGCAGGCGTCCGTGCCGTCCTCGCGTGGTCGCTCGACACCGCGCGCCTGGGCCGCCAGCACAACGACGCGAACGTCATCGCGATCGGCGCCCGGCAGCACACGCCGGAGGTGGCCGCGGAGATGGTCGACGCCTTCGTCGCCGAGCCGTTCTCGGGCGACGAGCGCCACCAGCGCCGCATCGACCTGCTCGCCGCGTACGAGGCGTCGCGCTCCCAGGACTAGCTCCGTGCGCCCCCACCCGGGCGGTGCGTCCAAGCGTGGTGGACGAGCGCCGCGGCGGCTCAGCGCCTCAGAACAGCCACGGGCTGCAGGGCGCGACGGGCCAGCCGAGGGCGGTCGTGGCCTGGAGCAGCGTCCCGGGGCGCCGTGCGGTGACGAGCCCGGCCGACGCGAGGGCAGTGAGCGGGCGGCCACCGAGGTACACGGCACCGAGTTCGCGCACGTCGAGCACGAGCTCCGGCTTGTCGTCGTCCGCGCGCGCGACCGTCGCCACGTGGGTGCCGTCGTCGTCGGCCTCGGTGCGCACCCGCCACCTCCCGGCGTTCGCGGGGACGTGGGCGTCCGTCATTTCGAGCACGACGTCGAGCGGAGCGGCGTAGCGCCGTGTGCCGAGCGCCGTCGGCACGTCGACGACGCGGACCCAGAGGTTGTCGACGAGCGCCGGACGCCCGGCGCGCACGTCGACGAGGAGCGCGAGAAGCGGGTCGTCGACCGGCAGGTGCGGCGTCCGCACCGTCGTGGTGAGGTCGAGGTCGAGGAGCACCTCCCACACGCGGTGCGTGGCGGCCGCCCCGATCGCCGTGAGGAGGACCACCTCGACCTCGCCCTGCGGGACGGACGCCTCCCACCGTGCCGTCCGGCGCACGAGCGCCGCTGCCCGGACCCGGCCCGCATCGTGGACCGTGAGGAGCTGCAGCGGCTCGGCGCCGTGCCGACGCACGGGCGGGTCGTAGACGGCCGGTGCCCACATGAGCGCGCTGCCTCGGCGGGCGCGGCCCGGCCGAGGCTCGAGGCGGTCCTGCTCGGCCTCGAGCGCGCGCAGGACGGGTACGTCCCGCTCGGGGGCGAGGGGCTCGAACCGCACCTCGAGGTCACCCGCACCCGGGACGGGGCGCAGCGGCGCGCCGCGACTGAGCGTGAGCCGCACGTCGTCCGCACCCGTCCCGTACCCGAAGCGGCCGTAGATCGCCGGCTCGGCGGCGCCGAGCACGGAGAGCGCCTCGCCCCGCTCGCGGCAGTGCCCCAGGTGGGTCGCCATCATCTCCGTGAGCAGCCCGCGCCGACGATGGTCGGGCCGGACCATGACCCAGGACAGGCCGGCCGAGGCGACCGTCGCCCCGGGGACCGGGAGCGTGAACGGGAACGACGTGTGAAAGGCGACGAGGCGGCCGTCCGCGTCGTCGACCGCCACGGTGCGGTCCCACGGCAGGTATCGGGGGAAGTCGCGCTCCGACTCGGCGTCGCGGGGCGTGCAGAAGGCCGCGCTGTCGAGCTCGAAGAGCTCGGGCATCCGGTCCTCGTCGAGGGTGCCGGTCCGAAGCCGGCGCGGGGCCTGCGAGTGGGTCATGGGGCCACCCTGCTCCTGCGCCGCGGGCGGACGCGAGGACTTATTCGTCGCGTGCCGCACCGACCTACCCGGACGTCGTGGACGGGCGCTAGATTCGCCCCATGACCTCCCAGGCGGCCACGTCGGTCGGGCAGCGCGCCGCGCCGCCCGACGCTGCGCCGCCCGACAGCGCACCCCCGGACAGCGCACCGCCCCTCGGTGCGTCGCCCGGCACCGCACCGAGCTCAGGCCGGCGTCGTCGGGCGTCGGTGGCCGACGTGCTGCGTCGGCTCCACGCCACGAGGAACCAGCGCCTGCACGGCGTCGTGGTCGGGGTGTCACGACGTCTCGGTCTGGGCCCGCAGGTGTTCTACCTCGCGGCCTTCCTCGCCGCCGTCACGGTGGCCACGCTCGGGATCGTCTTCGCGCGGGACTGGTTCCCGCCCGCAGCCCTGCTGCTCCTCATGCTGCTCGGCGGATACGTGCTGCGCTTCTGGTCCGTGGCCGTCCTCGCCGCGACGACGCTCGCCGTCACGGCGACGCTCGAGCTGTCGGGAGCGGCCAACCTGCGACCGGGCACGATGATCATCCAGATCATCGGTGTGCTCGCCGTGCTCGCGTTCGTCCGGTCCCGTGACCGGCTGGGCCTGCAGGGTGCGCTGGGCGACCTCATGATCGTCGACCTCCGTGACCGCCTCGCGGCGCACGGCCGGATCCCACGGCTGCCCGACGGCTGGCACGTCGACACCGCGCTGCGGGCGGCCTACGCGGAGGCGTTCTCCGGTGACTTCGTCGTGGCGGCGCGTGGCGAGGGCGGCCGGCTCCTCGAGATCGCGCTCGTCGACGTGTCCGGCAAGGGGCAGGCGGCAGGGGTACGGTCCCTGCTGCTCTCGGGGGCCTTCGGCGGTCTGCTGGGCGCGATGCCGAGGCGGGAGTTCCTCCGAGCCGCGAACCGTTACGTGCTCGAGCAGCACTGGGACGAGGGCTTCGCGACGGCCGCGCACCTCGCGGTGCGGCTCGACACCGGGGAGTACTGGATGTCGACCGCGGGCCATCCTCCAGCGGTGCACCTGCACGCGGGCTCCGGGCAGCTCGCGCTCGTGGACACCGTGGGCGCGCCCGCCCTCGGCGTCGTCGAGGGGCCGACGTTCTCCGTCCACCACGGCCGCCTCGCGCACGGCGACACGCTCATGCTCTACACGGACGGCCTCGTCGAGGGGGCGTCCGACGACGTCGCCCTCGGTATCGACCGACTCATGGGGGTCCTCGAACGGGTCGTCGCGGCGCGCAGCGGAGACGCGGACGACGTCCTCACCGCGCTGCGAGCTCCAGAGACCGACGACCGCGCGCTCGTGCTCGTCCGTCGCGACTGAGCGACTCCCGATCCGGCGGACCGTTCCGGACCCGCGTCGGCGCGTCGTCGGGCAAGATGTGACCTGCTCCGTGTGCCACGCGGATCCCGCTGAGACGAGGTGTGATGACGACCGGACCGGCCCGCACGGCCCTCCCGCAGACCCGCCACGACGCGGCGGGTCGGCGATGACGCCTCCCGTCGACGTCCTGGCCCCCGTCGGTGGCACCGTCGTGCTCCTCGCCGACGTGCCCGACCCCGTGTTCGCCGGGCAGATGCTCGGCGCGGGCCGCGCGGTCGTTCCGGTGCCGCGGGGCCCGCAGACCCGCGCGGACGCGCTCGCGCCCGTGAGCGGCACCGTCGTGGCCCTGCACCCGCACGCCTTCGTGCTCGAGCACGCCCCGGACCGCGTCGTCCTCGTCCACCTCGGGGTCGACACGGTCGAGCTGCGCGGCGAGGGTTTCGCGGTGCACGTCGAGGTCGGGGACGTCGTCGCCGCGGGAGACCCCCTCGTGAGCTGGGACCCGTGCGCGGTCGAGCGCACCGGGCGGTCCGCGGTGTGCCCGGTCGTCGCGATGGAGGCACCCGAGGGTGCGGTCACGGGGATGGTCGAGCCCGGCGCGAGCGTCCAGGCCGGCGAGGTGCTCTGGCGCTGGTCCTGACCGTGGACGAGGAGTACCTCGAGGCGGTGCTCGACCTCGTCGACGACATCCCTGCCGGACGCGTCATGACGTACGGCACGATCGCCGACGTCGTCGCGGACGGGTACGTCCTGCGCACCGGGACGCCGCGCGGCGGGCCCCGGCAGGTCGGGACGGTGCTCGCCCGGCACGGCGCCGGCGTGCCCTGGTGGCGCGTCGTCAACGCGGCGGGCCAGCCG
>JAFABT010000159.1 GCA_023425905.1 Actinomycetes bacterium
GTCGAGGCGACCGTCTTCGACCCGACGAACCCCTACGTCCTCGCCCCGCACCTGTGCGCGGCCGCCGCCGAGCTGCCGCTCAAGACCGCCGACCTCGCCGCCTTCGGGGAGACGGCGCGGCCCGTCCTCGACACCCTCGTCACGCAGGGCGCCCTGCGGAAGAGGGCGTCGGGCTGGTACTGGACGCACGAGCAGCAGGCCGCACGCCTCACCGACCTGCGCGGCGCAGGCGGGCGGGCGATCAACGTCGTCGAGGCCGCGACCGGGCGGGTGCTCGGCACGGTCGACCGGGCCCGCGCGCACGCAACCGTCCACCCGGGTGCGGTCTACATCCACCAGGGCGTGCAGTTCGTCGTCGTCGACCTCGTCGAGGAGGACGCGGTCGCGCTCGTCCACCGCGAGGACGTCGACTACGGGACCTGGGCGCGCTGGTCGACGAGCATCGACATCCGCAACGTTCGCGAGGAGACGACCTGGGGCGAGGTCACCTGGTCGTTCGGCGACGTCGACGTCCACTCGCAGGTGCTCGCCTTCGACCGCAAGCGCCTGCCTGACCTCATGAACCTCGGAACCGAAGAGCTCGACCTGCCCGCGACGACCCTCACGACGACCGCCGTGTGGTGGACCGCCCCGGCGTCGGTGCTCGCCGCGGCTGGCGTCGACGCCGAGCACGCCCCGGGCGCTCTGCACGCCGCGGAGCACGCCTCGATCGGGCTGCTGCCACTGCTCGCGACGTGCGACCGCTGGGACCTCGGCGGGGTGTCGACCGCGCTGCACCTCGACACCGAGCAGGCGACCGTGTTCGTGCACGACGCTTTCCCGGGCGGGGCCGGGTTCGCCGAGCGCGGGTTCCGGCTCGGCGCGCAGTGGCTGCGGGCCACGCGCGACACGATCGCGGAGTGCCCGTGTGCCGACGGCTGCCCCGCGTGCGTGCAGTCACCCAAGTGCGGCAACGGGAACAGCCCGCTCGAGAAGGCGGCGGCGGTGCGGCTGCTTGATGCGGTGCTTGCGGGGGCGCCCCCCGAGCGAACTAGGCCCGCCGACGACCCCTCCGTGCCAGACTCAGGGGCGCGCCACGAGGGCGCCCCACAAGGGAGGCAGCACCATGAGGCCCGCCATCGGACGAGCGCTCAGGCATTCCGGCTCTAGGCGGTCGTGATGCCGCGTCGACGTGCCGCCTGGCCTGCCGCGCTCTTGCTCCTGCCGCTGCTGGGTTGCACACAGGGACCGCCGGATGCGCAGCCTGCGGTTCCCGCACTGTATCGAGAGCTTATCGATTCAGCTCTCACAAACTCGCCAAGCGACCTAGAACGCAGCGTGCTTGCTGATTCGGTCGTGACGGACGAGGAGCATGCCCAAGCGCTCGAGGCCATGAAGACGTGCGTCGAATCCTCAGAGCACGGATTCCTCGTGTCGTTCGGAGATCAAGGGACGACCATCACCGAGCCCGACGGTTTTCGCGCCGCGATGGGTGGAGACGAAGCCGCGGAAAGGATCATGAACGACGTGGTGCGGTCATGTGAGGAGCACACCACATGGACGATTGGCCAGGTCTACCGTGGTATGCGCGACAATCCCGCGGGCCTGACGTCCACCGAACTCACCCGTCAATGCCTGGAGGAGCACGGGATCGAGGACGGCAAGCACCTGCCTGACGACGAGTTCGAGGCGATGTTTGACGAGAGCTACCTGGCGGCCAATCCGGAGGCCGCGCAGTGCTTCTGGGGGACCGAGTGAGGTCCGTCCCCGGGGTTGAGGGGGTGTGGTGAGCAGGACCGCACGACGTCTCGCAGCCAACCCTGACTCGAAGGCATGCGTCTATGACCCCGCCGCGCCGTGACGAACTGCCAGACGCAACGAAACGAGGAACCGCAGTGAGCATGCGCACGCGCGACGGTCAGGTGCGTAGCTGGACGACCGTCGTCGTCGCCGCTGTCGCCCTCGCCCTGCTCGGTGGAACCGTGGCGATCCTCGCGCTGCCAGGGGACCGGGCGGACTCGGTGGACACCGCAACCGGGGAGCCGACGGTCGCGGTCGCGGTGCGCGACTTCAACGACGCTCGGACCGTGCACGCCGTGCCCACCCTGTCGAGCCCGACGACCCTCACCGTCAGTGACGCGGGTCGCGTCACCAGCACGACGTGCGAGGTCGGGACGACGATCGGCTCGGGATCGAGCCCGCTGACGATCGACGAGCGCCCGGTCATCGCGCTCGCGACGACGATCCCGCTGTGGCGCGACCTTGGTGTCGGCGCACGCGGCGACGACGTCGTTGCGCTGCAGACCGAGCTGCGCCGGCTCGGCCACGACGTGAGGCCGGACGGCATCTTCGGGTCCGGGACCGCGGCCGCCGTCCGGGCCCTGCTGCGCGACCTTGGTGACACCTCGAAGTCGAGCACCCTGCGCAGTGCCTCCGTCATGTGGCTCCCCACCCCCTCGATCACCGTGTCGTCCTGCGAGGTCCTCCTGGCCGACCGGTTCGCCGGCGGCGCCGTGGCGAAGGTCGGGGGCGGGCTCGTCGCACTCACGATCGCCGCGGGCGGCGAGGACGTCGACGGCACGGAGGGGGCAGTCCCGGGACCGCGCGTCCTCACGTACAACGACGGCGCCGCCGAGGTCGACGAGAAGGGTCGCGTGACCGACCCGGCGTTCCTCGCCGCCGTCGCCGCCGGGCCCGGCTTTGCGATGGCCAAAGAGAACGGCGGCGCCATCACCATGCAGTACGTCCTGGCGAGCTCCGTCGAGGTCGCGGTCGTCCCGCCGGGGTCGATCTACGCACTGTCCGGCGGCTCAGGCTGCGTCGTCGGGGATGGCGCTCCGCTCGCGGTCACGGTGGTGTCCTCCGCGCTCGGCCAGGCCCTCGTGAGCTTCGACGGAGACGCCGTGCCGACGCAGGTGCACGTCGCGCCCGGCGACGGCCCGGCGTGCCGGTGACCCCGCACGTCGAGGCCCGGGGGCTGTCGCACGCGTTCCCCGGCACGGGGCCACTGTTCGGTGGCCTCGACCTCGACCTGCGTGCGGGCGACGTCGTCGGAATCGTCGGGCCGTCCGGGTCGGGCAAGTCGACGCTGCTGTCGATCCTCGCCCGGTGGTTGACGCCGACCGCCGGGACCCTCGCGCATGTCGGGGTCACGCACACCGGCTGGGTCTTCCAGAACCCGCACGGCGTCGCTCGGCGCAGCGCACGCGACCACGTCGTGCAGCCGTTGCTCGCGCGCGGCGCCGACAGGGCCGAGGCCGAGACGACCGCCGAGTCGATCCTCGACCGCTTCCACCTCGCTCACGTCGGGTCCCGTGCTTTCCGGGCGCTGTCCGGCGGCGAGGCGCAGCGCCTCATGCTCGCGCGCGCCGTCGCGACGGCGAGCGACCTGCTGCTCGTCGACGAGCCGACCGCGCAGCTCGACCTCTCGACCGCGGCGACCGTCAACGCCGTCCTTGCCGACCTCGCGCAGGAGCACGCGATCGTCGTCGTGGCGACGCACGACCCGCACACCCGCGACGCGTGCAGCCGGGTCGTCGACCTCGGGGACTACCAGGTGGCCGCTGCCCCGGAGTGGGCGTCATGAGGGCGCGGTCGATCCTCTCCGAGGCCGGACGCAACATCGCGACCGGGACGAGCCGCCTCGCGCTGCTCGCGCTCGTCCTCACCGCGACGGTCGGCACGGTTGTCGTCGCCGACGCGCGGGCCGTCGTCGACGTGCTCGCCGACGCTGCCGCCTACCGCGCGGCCGGCGCGGCGGTCCACATCGTCGAGGCGAACGGCGACGTCCACGGCGGCTCGTGCGAGGCGCTGGCCTCGCACCCGGGCGTCACCGCCTCGGGCGCGGTGCGCTTGGCGGCCCCGATCCGGGCGCAGAACTACCCCGCCTCGGACCTGCAGACGTGGGAGGCCACCCCCGGGATGACGACCCTGCTGGCCCCGCAGTCGGGCGCGCGGTCGACTGCGCAGGCGGGTGCGGTGCACGAACCAGGGCTGTGGCTCTCGGCCGATCTCGCGTCGACGCTCGGCGCAACCCGCGCCGGCACGCTCACCACCACCGCCGGGGCCGCGACCGTCGCCGGCGCCTACCCGTGGCCTTCGGACGGCCGCGACCGCGCCCTCGCCTACTCGGTGCTCAGCCCCGTGCCCGCCCAAGGAATGTTCGACCAGTGCTGGGCTGAGGTCTGGCCCGCGGACGAGGAGGTGGCCAGTCTCATGTTCACCACCCTGTCGCCCGGCACCTCCTCGAAGGCCCGCCTCACCCAGCTCAACAGCTCGCTCGGCACCGACTTCGACGCGCCACAGCTCCTGCAGGCCCGCGTCACCCGGCACGCGCCGCTCATCACCGCCGTCGTCGGACTGCTGCTCGGGTGGGCCGCCGTCCGGACACGGCGACTCGAGATCGCCTCCGCCCTGCACGCCCGCACCCCCGCATCCGCACTTGCGCTGCAGCACCTCCTCGAGGCGCTCGCGTGGGTGGTGACCGCGTCAGCCCTCATCGCCGGGGCTGCGGCCTGGGCAGCGACCGAGGGCAGTCCCGAGCCCGCACTCACGACGTGGCTCACCGCCATGCGCGGGACCGGGGTGGCCGCTCTCACCGCGCTGCTCGGCACCCTCCTCGGAGTCGCTGCCACGCGCGAGAAGCACCTGTTCCGCTACTTCAAGAACCGGTAGCGCGCTGCCCTCACCCCTCCCGCCCCACCGGGTTGCGCAGCGTCCCCGCGTAGATGAGCGAGCCCGCCTGGTCGGTGAGGTCGACCATCTGGAGGGTGTTGCGCAGCTGGAGCCGGTTGAGGCACGAGTTCGGGATCTCCGGCATGCGGAGGTCGATGCGCGCGGCTACGTCGGCGAGCTCGGGGTGGTCGGCGAGGTGTCCGTCGAGGCACGCCCCGACGAGGCCCCAGAACTCGCCCTCGGGGAGCAGGCCGTCGACGTGGAGGATGCCGGCGAGGTGGCGGAGCACGCCGTCGACGACGTCGGTGAGGATCGCGAGCGGCTTGTCGGCGTCGGGGATCGCCCCGCGGACCCGCTCGGGCGCCTCGGGGTGCGCGTCCTCGGAGAGCACGACGACCTCCTCGGCGACGTCCTTGAGGAAGGCGCGCACCGGCATGTGTCCGTCGAGGACGAGGATGAGGTTCTCCCCGTGCGGCATGAACGCGAGCTCGTGCGCGAGCAGGCAGTGCGCGAGCGGGCGCAGGTAGACGCGCAGCAGCGCGGCGACCCACTCCTCGGCCGCGCGGCCCGACGCCCGGACGAGGGCACCGACGTAGCTCGCCCCCGCGTCGTCGCGGTGGAGGACGCTCGCGAGCGTCGCGAGGTCCTCGTGCGGGGCGACGAGCGGCACGGGACTCTCCCGCCACAGCGCGGCGAGCATCTTGCGGTGACTGTTCGGCTCCGGCGTGCGGTGGTAGGCGTCGCCGGTCCAGCCGATCGCGGCCCGCTCCCGCAGGATCTCGAAGCCGCACGCGGCGAGCTCTGGGTCGGCCGCGACGAGGCCGTGCACCCAGTCGTTGATCGCCGGGGTCTCGCGCATGTACGCCGGGGACAGCCCGCGCAGGAAGCCCATGTTCTGCACCGCGAGCGCCGTCTTCACGTAGTGCCGCCCGGGGCGCGAGACGTTGAGCCACGTGCGGACGGACTGCTGCACCCGGTACTCGTCGTCCCCCTCGCCGAGAAGGACGAGGTCCCGGCGCGCGACGTCGGGTGCGAACGTGACCGCGACCCGGTGCTCCCACTGCCACGGGTGGACGGGCATGAACCGGTACCGCTCCGGGTCGAGGCCGAGGGCCCGCAGCCGCGCCCGGAAGCGGCCGAGCTGCTCCTCGCCCAGCTCGGCCGCGTAGAACGCGTCCTCCGCAAGCCCGTCACCGAGCGCGAGGTGGCTCCCCGACCGCAGCACCGCGAGCCAGAGCAGCCGCACGGGCGCGGCGGCCTCGGGCGAGAACCGCGCGTGCTCCCGCACCCCGAGGCCGATGCGCCCTGAGTTCGCGACGAAGCCCGGGTGCCCCTCCGTCATCGCCGCTTCGACGGTCCCGAGGTCCGCGCCGACGAGCCGCTGCGCGCTCGGGCCCGGGTGATGGGCCTTGTAGGCGAGGCTCGCGGCGGTCGACGCGAGCTCCTCGAGGTAGAGCGGCAGCAGGTCCTCGGGGATCTCGAGAGTCGGCTGCAGCTCGAGGACGAGGTCGAGGACGTCGAGCGGCGCCTCGGACCCGTCGACGTGCCGGGTGAGCGTCGGTTCGTCGAGGACCCAGTGCTCGAGGGCGAGCCGGTGCGCGGCGAAGCGGTAGACGACCCGGCCGTCGGCGACGACGACGCGGTACGCGCCACGCTCCCCCGGCGCCGGCTCGGGCCCCTCCGGTTCGGGGGCGAGGAGACGCTCGTGGCTGAGCTCCGCTAGCGCCTTGGCGACGAGGTGCCGCTGCGCGCGGGCCATCGTGTCGGGCCGCAGGTGCGGGGCGGCGTCGAGGGCGCTCGCGGCGAAGTCGGCCCGGGTGCACACCGACAGCGCGGCCCGCTTGTGCGGCAG
>JAFABT010000188.1 GCA_023425905.1 Actinomycetes bacterium
CATAGGCGTACGCGTCCTCGATCGTGAGCCGGCCACCGGGCAGGACGCCCACGCCACCGGCCGCGCGAGCCGCGCGCAGGCCGTCGGCGGCGACGTCGAGGGCCTCGGCCCAGCTGGCCGGGCGCAGCTCGCCGCGCGTGCCGTCCTCGGCGACGTCGCGCACGAGCGGGCCCGTGAGGCGGTCCGGGGCCGTCTGCCACGTGAAGGCGAAGCGGTCCTTGTCGGTGATCCACTCCTCGTTGACCGCCGGGTCGTCCCCCGCGAGGCGACGCAGGACGACGCCGCGACGGTGGTCGATGCGGATGGCCGCGCCCGAGGAGTCGTGCTCGCTCACCGAGTCGGTCGAGACGAGGTCGAAGGGCCGCGACCGGAAGCGGTACGCCGCCGACGTGAGCGCGCCCACGGGGCAGATCTGCACCGTGTTGCCGGAGAAGTAGGAAGAGAACAGCCGCCCGGACTCGTCGACCTGGGCCGCGCCGACGGGTGCGTCACCCGAGGGCTCGTCCGTCGCGTAGTCGAGGACGTCCTCGTCGAAGGTTCCGATCTGCTGGCCGGCGCCCCGCATCTGCAGGTCGATGAACGGGTCGCCCGCGATCTCCTTGGAGAAGCGCGTGCAGCGCTGGCAGAGGATGCAGCGCTCACGGTCGAGGAGGATCTGCGTCGAGATCGCGATCGGCTTCGCGAACGTGCGCTTGACGTCGATGAAGCGCGACGTCGCACGGCCGTTGCTCATCGCCTGGTTCTGCAGCGGGCACTCCCCACCCTTGTCGCAGACGGGGCAGTCGAGCGGGTGGTTGATGAGGAGGAGCTCCATGACGCCGTGCTGGGCCTTGTCGGCGACGGCGGAGGTCTTCTGCGTGTGGACGACCATGCCGGGGGTGGCCTCGAGCGTGCATGACGCCTGCGGCTTCGGCATGGGCTTGACGTTGCCCTCACGGTCAGGGACGGCGACCTCGACGAGGCACTGCCGGCACGCGCCCGCGGGAGCGAGCAGCGGGTGGTCGCAGAACCGCGGGATCGCGATGCCGATCTGCTCGGCCGCGCGGATGACGAGCGTGCCCTTGGGGACGGAGACCTCGACGTCGTCGATCGTCACCGTGACGTCGGCGGGCTTCGTCTCAGGATTGACGGTCATGAGTGGGCCCCCGTGAGGACGTGGACGTCGGGCGTCTTGGGCACGTACGAGAACAGCGCGGTGCGCTCGGGCGGGAAGAGCACCGAGGCGGCGGTGTGCATGCCCGCCTCGAACTCCTCGCGGAAGTACTGGATGGCGGACGTCACCGGGGAGGTCGCACCGTCGCCCAGGGCGCAGAAGGCGCGACCGAGGATGTTGTCGCACAGGTCGAGGAGGAGCTCGATGTCGCCCTCCTGGCCCAGGCCGGCCTCGAGCCGGTCGAGCACCGCCCGCAGCCAGTAGGTGCCCTCGCGGCACGGGGTGCACTTGCCGCACGACTCGTGCGCGTAGAAGTGCGTCCAGCGGGACACTGCGCGCACGACCGACGTCGTCTCGTCGAAGATCTGCAGAGCACGCGTGCCGAGCATCGAACCCGCCGCGCCGACGGCCTCGTAGTCGAGCGGGACGTCGAGGTGCTCGGCCGTGAAGATCGGGGTCGAGGACCCGCCGGGGGTCCAGAACTTCAGCTCGTGACCCTCCCGGATGCCGCCCGCGAGCTCGAGGAGCTCGCGCAGCGTGACGCCGAGCGGCGCCTCGTACTGCCCGGGGCGGGTCACGTGGCCCGAGAGCGAGAACAGGCCGTGTCCCGCGGAGCGGTCCGTGCCCATCGAGCGGAACCAGTCGACGCCGTGCGCGACGATCCCGGGGACCGAGGCGATCGACTCGACGTTGTTGACGACCGTCGGGCGGGCGTACAGACCTGCGACGGCCGGGAACGGCGGCTTGAGGCGCGGCTGGCCGCGGCGACCCTCGAGGGAGTCGAGCAGCGCCGTCTCCTCGCCACAGATGTAGGCGCCCGCTCCGGCGTGGACCGTGAGGTCGAGGTCGAAGCCCGAGCCGAGGATGTTCTTGCCGAGGTAGCCGGCCGCGTACGCCTCGTCGACCGCGTTGAGCAGCCGACGGTAGACATGGAGGACCTCGCCCCGCACGTAGATGAAGGCGTGGTTCGAGCCGATCGCGAAGCTCGTGAGGATCGAGCCCTCGATGAGCGCCTGCGGGGACGCCATCATGAGCGGGATGTCCTTGCAGGTGCCCGGCTCGGACTCGTCCGCGTTGACGACGAGGTAGCGGGGCAGGCCGTCCGGGGCGGGCAGGAAGCTCCACTTGAGACCGGTCGGGAAGCCAGCGCCTCCGCGGCCGCGGAGGCCCGAGTCCTTGACTGCCGTGAGGACCGCGCCCGGGTCGCCCTTCAGCGCGGAGCGCAGCGCCTGGTAGCCGCCGCCCGCCTCGTAGGTGGACAGGGCCCAGGAGCGCTCGGCGCCCCAGTCGGCGCTGAGGATCGGGGTCAGCTGCGCGGTCACTGGTCCTTCGCCTCCTCGGTCTTCTGCTTCGACGACTCGGCGGCTGCGGAGTCGTCGGACGGGCCCGTCGGGGTGCGCTCCGCGGAGGAGTGCTCCTCACCGGTCTCCGGCGGGGCGTCGGACGCTGCGGGCTCGGCGGGGGGCTGGGCGGCCTCCGCCGTCGCGACGTGCCCGGCCTCCCGGGTCCAGCCC
>JAFABT010000220.1 GCA_023425905.1 Actinomycetes bacterium
GCCACGGCCCCGCTCCCGGCGTCGTGCCGCAGCGAGCTCGACGACCGTGCGCACGGAACCGAGCGCGATCGCGAGGCAGACGGTCGCCATCGCCGCGACGACCCACTCCGCGGGTGCCCTCCACGCGAGCACGCCGAGCGCGATCCCGCAGAGTCCGACCGTGACGAGCGCGAACCAGTTCCGCAGGAACGGCAGGACGACCACGAGGCCGACGAGCAGCGCCCACGCGAGCCCGACCCCCCGCCCGACGCTCACCGCCCACGCGCCCACGAGCCCGACGACGGCCGGGCCCGGATAGCCCGCGACGAGCGTGAGCACCATGCCGGGCCCGCGCGGTCGCCCCACGGAGACCGTGAGGCCAGAGGTGTCGCGATGCAGCCTGATCCCGGTGAGCCGACGCCCGGTGAGCACGGCGCACGTCGCGTGCGCAGCCTCGTGGAGCAGCGTGTCGACGTGACGCGTCACCGACCACAGACCAGGGACGAGGACGAGCGCGGCGCCGACCGCGACGACGACGAGCGCGGTCGTCCCGCTGGGCGCGGGGACGACGACGCTCGCCCTCGACCACAGGTCGGCGAGCAGGGAACCGAGGTCAGCGAGAAGATCCACGACGCCATCATCGCCGCATCGAGGCGGCGGGCGCGTGCCGGTGCGCGGGAGCTCTGCGCCCGGAACGGCCGCCGGGGAGCGGCGCGTCGGCCGCAGCGCGAGGCGACCTCAGGCCGAGGCGCGCAGGATGAGCCGCGGTGCGACGAGGTGGTTCGCGACCGTGTCGTCCGGCCCGCCCATCTCGATGAGGTGCCGCACGAGCCCGGCCGCACGCGCGGTGAGCTCGGCGACCGGGTTCGTCACGGTCGACAGCGGCGGACTCGTCGTCTCACCGACGCCCAGGTCGTCGAAGCCGACGACAGCGACGTCATCGGGCACGAGCATGCCCTGCGACGACAGCGTGCTGAGCGCTCCCGCTGCCATGAGGTCGTTCGCGATGAACACGGCGTCGAGGTCGGGGTGCTCGAGGAGAAGACGCGCCATGGCACGAGCCCCGCCGGCGGTGGTGAAGTCCCCCACGACGACCGCGTCGTCCTTGAGGCCGGACTCGGACATGACCTCACGCCAGCCGACGAGCCGGTCGAGCCCTGCGGCCATGTCGTTCGGACCCGCGATCGTCGCGATGCGCCTGCGTCCCTGCGCCACGAGGTGACTCGTCGCGAGCCGGGCCCCGGCGACGTTGTCGGCGTCGACGAAGAATGCTCCGTCGACGAGATCGAGGGGACGGCCCACGAAGACGACCGGCAGGCCCGCCTGGACGAGCTGGAGGTGGAGCGTGTCGTCGCGGTGGTGCGAGGCGATGACGACGCCGTCGACGTGACCGGTCGTGAGGTACTGCGCGGCCCGATCGGTCCACCGCCCGGGCTTGGCAACGATGACGATGAGCTGCAGCTCGGTGTCCTCGATCGCGTCGGTGAGCCCGGAGACCGTCGCGTTGTAGAACGGGTCAGTCTGGACCCGGGAGTTCGGCTCGGGGATGACGAGCGCGATCGAGTTGGTGCGCTTGGTCGCGAGCGAGCGCGCGACCTGATTCGGGGTGAAGCCGAGCTCGAGCACCGCGGCCTCGACCGCAGCCCGAGCCGACGGGCTCACGTGCTGCCCGCCATTGATCGCGCGGGACGCGGTCGCCCGGGAGACGCCGGCGCGGGCCGCGACCTCGCGGAGCGTCGGTGCCGTGCCCCGGGCACGGCTCGTGGGAGCGAGCGTGTCGACACGCTTGTCGGTCGGAGTCATCGCCATGACGGGTCGCCTGGCGTCGCACGGGTGAGCAGGCGAGCGCCGGAGGTCGACCCGGCACCTCCGGCCCGCGCAACGGTCCGTCCCCGTTCCCTGCGCACGAGGCGCAGGGAACGGGTCGGGGCGGGTGAGGAGCCGCGCCGGAGGCCGCCGTTGGCCTGCGGAGCGGACACGGTCATCCCTTGACCGCGCCGGCCATGATGCCGGAGACGAGCTGCTTGCCCGCGAGGAAGAACACGACGATGAGCGGCACCGTCGACATGAAGACACCCGCCATGATGAGCGACATGTCCTTGAAGTAGGACGCCTGGAGCAGCGAGAGCGCCACGGGCAGGGTCGGGTTCGACGAGCCGAGGATGATCATCGGCCAGAAGAACGCCGTCCAGGATCCGACGAACGTGAACAGGGCGAGCATCGCAGCCGCGGGACGCGCGGCCGGCAGGCCGACGTGCCAGAAGGTGCGGATCATCGAGCAGCCGTCGATACGTGCCGCCTCGATGAGCTCGTACGGCAGCGCCTCGGAGAGGTACTGCGTCATCCAGAACACACCGAACGCGGTCACCATGCTCGGCACGATGACGGCGAGCAGGTTGCCCTGCCAGCCGAGCTTTGCCATGACGATGAACAGCGGGATGATGCCGAGCTGCGTCGGGACGGCCATCGTCGCGATGACGAAGATGAGCAGCTTGTTCTGGCCGCGGAAGCGCAGCTTGGAGAACGCGAACCCGGCGAGCGTCGCGAAGAAAACGACGGAGGCCGCGGTGACGAGCGAGATGATGAGCGAGTTGCTGAACGCGTTCCAGAAGTCGACGTTCGGGTTGACGAGGATCTTGTTGATGTTCTTGAAGAAGTTCTCCTGCGGCAGCAGGGACGGCAGCGGGTTGGCTGCGACCGTCTGGCCGTCGGAGGAGGCCAGCAGAACCGAGTAGTAGATCGGTGCTGCGGACACGAGGATGATCGCGGCCAGGATCGTGTAGGTGAGCCACCCCGGACGACCGTTCGGGCCTGCGTTCAGCTTGTTGTTGCGCCGCTGCACGGCACGCGCAGCACCCGCGCCCGCCGTCTGACGGACCATGGGGACGGAGGTCATCGGGCCACCTTCTTCGTCTTCTTGGTGCTCGCGATGCTGTTGGAGCTCGCGATGCGCTGCGTGAGGGAGTAGTTGATGAGGCCGATGATGAGGATGATGATGAAGAGGATCCAGGCAACGGCAGAAGCGCGCCCGAAGCTCTTCTGGTTGCCCCAGCCGAGCTCATACATGTACATCGTGATGGTCATCCACTGACGGTCCGAGCCGCCGAGCCCGACCTGGTCGTACATCCGCGGCTCGTCGAAGACCTGCAGACCACCGATGGTCGAGGTGATGACGACGAAGATGATCGTCGGGCGGAGCATGGGGATCGTGACGGAGAAGAACTGCCGCACGCGGCTCGCGCCGTCGATGACGGCGGCCTCGTAGATGTCGCGCGGCACGGCCTGCATCGCGGCGAGGAAGATGAGGGCGTTGTAGCCCGTCCACCGGAAGTTCACCATGGTCGCGATCGCGACGTGGCTCGAGAGCGGGTCGGCGTGCCAGCGGACCGGGGTGAGCCCCAGGTCGCTGAGGACCGAGTTCACGAGGCCGTACTGGTCGGCGAAGAGCTGCGAGAAGATGAGGGCGACGGCGACGGGGGCGACGACGTACGGCAGCAGGACACCCATGCGCCAGAAGGTCTTGGCCCGGAGGTTCGCGTCGAGGACCGCGGCGACGAGGATCGCGATGATGACCTGCGGCACGCTCGAGAGCAGGAAGATCGAGAAGGTGTTGCGCAGCGCGGTGTGGAACTTCGCCTGGCCGAGGACGTCGACGTAGTTCTGGATGCCGACGAAGTCACCCTGGCCGATGATCGTGTGGTACTCGAAGAGCGAGACGTAGGCCGTGTAGAGCAGCGGGAAGAGCCCGACGATCGCGAACACGATGAAGAACGGCGAGACGTAGAGGTACGGCGAGACGCGGACGTCCCACTTGCCGTAGAAGCGTCGCGCCTTCTGCCGGAACGTCAGCTCGTCGCCCCGCCGCGGCGGTGAGGCGTGGCCATCCTTGTCCGGTGAGGCGTCGGGAGGGCTCAGCACAGCCATCGGGGGGTCTCCTGCTTCGTTGGTGAGGGAGAGTGGTGGGTTAGTTCTACGGGGGGAGCGAGTGCGTCCCGGGCGGGGGGACGAGGCGCGCGAGGCGCCGATCGCAGGTGAGGGCTGGGTCACCGGGCTTCGTGCCCGATGACCCAGCCCGTGTCACCCGCGAGGGGTGATCAGTCGAGATCAGCTGAGGCCGAGCTCGGCGTACTCCGTCTTGGCCTTCTCCCACGAGCTGGCCGCGTCGTCCGTCTTGTCGACGTCAACACGCGTGAGGGCGTTGGAGACGACGTTGTGGACGGCGAAGTAGTTCTTGCCCTTGTACGGTGTGACCTTGATGGCCGCGGCGCGGTTGGCGAGGATCTCGCCGTAGGGGGCGTCGTTGAAGAACTTGTTCGTCGCGGACTTGACCTTCGGGTCGTTCTGCGCGTCGATCGCGCTCGGGTACTGGCCCTTGGCCTCGAACGCCTTGACCTGCTGCTCCGGGGCCGTCAGCCACGCGGCGAGAGCCTTGGCCTCGTCAGCGTTCTTGGACTGCGTCGGGACGGTGAGGTACGAGCCGCCCCAGTTGCCGCCGCCACCGGGGTAGACGTCAGCGAAGTCCCACGTCTTGCCCTTCGAGTTGCCCTCGACGACACCGAGCATCCAGCCGGGGCAGAGCATCGTGGCAAAGGCGTCCTTCTGGAAGCCGGCCTTCCAGTCGTCAGACCACTGGCCGAGGTGCGCCGAGAGGTCCTTGTCGACCGAGGCGGAGAGGACGTCGTCGTAGATCTTCTTGACGACGTCGTTCTCGATGCCGAGGACGGTGCCGTCCGGGGCCTCGTAGGACTGCTCGACCTGGTTGATCATGCCCTGGTACGTGGCGCCGGCCGAGTCGAACCATGCGGCGTCCGACTTGGCGACGAACTTCTCGCCCTCGGCGAAGTACTTGTCCCAGCCACCCTCGAGCAGCGCGGCGACCTCGGTGCGGTCGGTCGGGAGGCCGGCCTCCTTGAAGAGGTCGGGGCGGTAGCACAGGCCCTGGGGGCCCATGTCCGTGCCGTAGCCGATGAGCTTGCCGTCAGCGGTCTTGGCGCCGTCGTACTTCGCCTGGACCCAGCGGCCCTCGAGGGCCGGGTCGGTGAGGTCGTTGAACTTGTCGGCGTACTGGAGGAACTCGGCGAGCCAGTCGATCTCCACCGCGACGATGTCCGAGAGGCCCGAGCCGGCGGCGAGGCCGGTCGTGAGCTTCTCGCGGGCCTCGTCCGCCGTCGCGATCTTGTCGTGCTTGATCGTGACGTGCGGGTTCGCCTTCGTGTACTCGTCGAAGAGGTTGGTGGTCGCGTTGCCGTCCTCGTCGTAGTTCTCGTAGCCGAACTCGTTGAAGGTCGAGATCGTGAGGGTGACGGGCTCCTTCGGGCCGTCGGCCGTGGCAGACGCCTTGTCGGACGGCGCCGCGGGCTTCTCCTCCGCGGAGGAGCAACCGGTCGCGACGAGCGCGAGACCGGCGATACCAGCGGTCAGCGCGTAGACCGACTTCCGGGTTGTGCGCACTTGTGACTCCTTCGTCTGTCGAGCGGCGCCTGGCGGCCCGCCCGTCTTGAGTGCCGCTCCGGGGAGTCCCGGAGGCTGTGGCCTACCTGAGTGAGAACGCTTCCATCGGAGCAGCTCGACAGCGAGGTGCGCGACGTGGAACCGGTCTCATCCCGTGGCCCAAATCAACCCCTGATGACGACGGAAGTCAAACCTCTGTCGGATCCGTGATCGGATCGTGACGTTGGGAGCGCTCCCGTGCAAGCGCTTGCATCGGACGGTGAGCAGGATCGCATCGCGATGTCACGGCGCCCTGACCTGGGCAGATATGCCGCATCCATGGGCGATGAGCAGCCGTCGGGACATCTCGCGGCCACCGTCGCTGAGACCGGTTCCAGCCCCGCTCGCCGGCGCCGTCCGAGACCGTAAAGAGACGTGGGACGAACCCCTCAGCGGAGCAGGTCGGCCATGGTCTCCGCGAGCGCAAGGGGGTCGACACGTTGTCGCTTCGCACGGCTCACCACCAGGTCAGCGAGCTCCTCCGCCGCCCGGTCCACGCGCGCGGCGAGGTCCGACGCCGTCCCGAAGTCCGCCGTCGCCCCGAACACCGCGGTCGGGACGGTGAGCGCCCCGAGGTAGGCCATGAGCGGCCGGGCGGAGTGCTCGATCGCGAGCGAGTGCCGCGGGGTGCCGGCCGTGGCGCCGAGGAGCGTCGGGATCCCCCGCAGCGCGCCGTCCTCCGTGAGGTCGAAGAACGTCTTGAACAACCCGGAGTAGGCACCCGAGAACACGGGCGTCACCGCAATGAGGCCGTCCGCCTCCGCGACCGCGTCGAGAGCGGCGCGCAGCGCAGGCTCCGCGAATCCCGTGAGGAGCATGTTCGTCATCGCGTGGGCGTGCTCCCGCACCTCGACGACGACGACGTCAGCCGCGACGCCCTTCGTCTCGAGCGCCGCCGTCGTCGCCACGGCGAGGCGGTCGGCGAGCAGACGCGTCGTCGACGGCTCACGGAGCCCGGCGGTGACGACCGCAAGCGTGCGCCGGTCCCCCGAGGCACGTGGGAGGCCGGCGGGCGTGGGGCGCGTCGTCATCTCAGGCCTCCCCCGCGCCGGACCCGACCGCGGCAGGCGAGGCGCCTGTCACGTCGTCCCCCGGGGCGTACACCGTGCCGTCGACGGCGCCTCCTGCGGCGTGCACCCGGGAGGCGTGCGTCGGCGCATCCGGGACGTGCGCGGGCCGGCCGATCGCGAACTCCTTGCGCAGCGCAGGGACGACCTCGCCGCCGAGCAGGTCGAGCTGCTCGAGCACCGTCTTGAGGGGCAGGCCGGCGTGGTCCATGAGGAACAGCTGGCGCTGGTAGTCCCCGACTTCGTCGCGCATGGTCGCGTACCGGTCGATGACCTCCTGCGGACTGCCGACCGTGAGGGGCGTCTGCGCGGTGAACTCCTCCATGGAGGGTCCGTGACCGTAGACGGGGGCGTTGTCGAAGTAGGGACGGAACTCCCGCTTGGCGTCCTGGGAGCTCGCCCGCATGAACACCTGCCCGCCGAGCCCGACGATCGCCTGATCCGCGGCGCCATGGCCGTAGTGCTCGAAGCGCTGGCGGTAGAGGCGCACCATCTGCCGCGTGTGCTCGATCGGCCAGAAGATGTTGTTGTGGAAGAAGCCGTCGCCGTAGTACGCGGCCTGCTCGGCGATCTGCGGGCTGCGGATCGAGCCGTGCCAGACGAACGGCGCGACGCCGTCGAGCGGTCGGGGCGTCGACGTGAACGACTGCAGCGGGGTGCGGTGCGCGCCTTCCCAGTCGACGACGTCCTCGGTCCACAGGCGGCGCAGCAGCGCGTAGTTCTCGATCGCGAGCGCGATGCCGTCGCGGATGTCCTTGCCGAACCAGGGGTAGACCGGGCCGGTGTTGCCACGGCCCATCATGAGGTCGACCCGGCCGTCCGCGAGGTGCTGGAGCATCGCGTAGTCCTCGGCGATCTTCACCGGGTCGTTCGTCGTGATGAGCGTCGTCGCGGTCGACAGCTGGAGCGTCGACGTCTTCGCGGCGATCCAGCCGAGCATCGTCGTGGGCGAGGACGGGACGAACGGCGGGTTGTGGTGCTCCCCCGTCGCGAAGACGTCGAGGCCGACCGCCTCGGCGTGCAGCGCGATCGTCGTCATCGCCTTGATGCGCTCGGCCTCGGTGGGGGCACGTCCCGTCGTGGGGTCGACGGTGACGTCTCCCACCGTGAAGATCCCGAACTGCATGGCGCTCTCCCTCGCTCGTGTTGTTGAAGATTCAACCAACTATGAGGAGGAAGCGCAACTGCGGCCCCGCTATTCCCGACCCGTCCGCCGCCGAGCCAGCGCGTGGCGTCCGGGCGACCTCAGCCACGAGAGCGCATGCCGTCCGTGCGGCGCAGCGCCCGCACGAGCAGGACCAGCAACCCCGCACCAGCCGCTCCGATCGCCACCGCGGCCCACACCCACGTCGGCACGCCCTCGACCTGAGCCAGGTCGAGGGCGCCCGGAGCCGCCGTGCCCAGGCTCTCGCCGAGCACGCCCGCACGCTGCCCACCCTCGCTCGCGCCCCACGCCGCGAGCCACGTGAGCGCCGAGTTCCAGTTGATCGTCATCTCGTTCGTCGACCAGGACTGGATGTCGTCGAGGTAGCACTTCTGCGCGACACAACCGTCCGGCCACGTCTGCGTCGCCACCGGGTCCTGGATCTCGCTGTTCGGCCCGCCCGCGAGCGTCCCCGGAGCGGGGTGCGGCAGTGACGCGTCGAGCTGGGCCGCCATCCACCGGTGGTGCTGGTTGCGCGAGAACCGCTCGCCGTACCCCGTCACGTACGACTGGTTGAGCGCGTTGCGTCCGAGCACGTAGTCGAAGGACTCGAGCGCACCCTCCCGGAAGCGCACGTCACCCGAGACGTCATACGCCGCGGCGAGCACGATCGCGTTGTTCACGACCATCGAGTTCGAGCCCCAGCGGTAACGCGCGTCGGCCGGCGCGTACGGCTGACCGAAGAAGGCGTCCTCTTGGACCCCGAGCATGAACTCCCCCATCGCGACGACGCGTTCCCGCACCGCGTCCCGGGACGGGAGGTCGTGCTCGAGCAGCGCGAGATCGAACCGGCCCAGCGCCGCCGTCGACCCCCACGAGAACCCGCCGACCGAGGCGAGTGGATCGGCGTGCAGCGCACTGGCCTCGACGTGCTCGGCGAAGGCCGCCTCGCCCGTCGTGAGGAACAGCTCAGCCGCCGCCCAGTAGAACTCGTCGGTGACGTCGTCGTCGTCGTACGGCCCGCCGCCCGCCTCACCGTCCACCGCGAGCGCGTACAGCGCGGGCTCGTCGAGCGCCGCCTGCCACGCGACGCGTGCCGCGGCGAGCAGCGTCTCTGCGAACGCCGCGTCGTACGGCTCCCAGAGCCGTGCCCCCTTCGCCGCCGCCGCGGCGAGGTTGAGCGTCGCCGCGGTCGAGGGACGGTGGACCTCCCGCTTCTTGTCGTCGAGGTGCGGCAGCAGCGGAAGCCCCGTCCACGACTCGTCATGCACCTTGTGGAAGGCCATCCCCGCGTAGTCCATGCCGTCAGGGACCTGCATCGAGAGCATCCACTCGAGCTGCCACCGCGCCTCGTCGAGCACGTCGGGCACCCCGTTGCCCGCCTCCGGGATCGCCGCGCTGCCGTCACCGAGCGCCCCCGCCTCAGCCGCCTCCCTGCCGAGCCGCACGAGGTCCCGCTCCCAGGTGTCGAGCACCTGGTGGACGGCGATCCCCCCGTTGACGACGTACTTGCCGTGGTCCCCGGCGTCGTACCAGCCGCCCGTGACGTCGACGGTCTCCGAGCACGTCCAGCCGTCGTGGTACGACGCTGGTGCCTGGCAGCCGACCTCACCGTCGCC
>JAFABT010000273.1 GCA_023425905.1 Actinomycetes bacterium
GCCACGGCCAGCAGGACCGCGGCGAGCGCCCCGTACTCCCCCGGGCCACCCAGGCGCTCGTGCACCTCGGCCGGCGCGATCGAGTACCGAGCCGCCAGCACGTCGACGGCAGCCGCCATCGCCGACGGGGAGACCTCGGCCGCAGACCGCTCGGCATCCGCGAGCGCCGCGGTGCGATCGATCAGCCTCGTGCGGGCGGAGAGGGTGCCGGACACGGCGGGGTCGGGGTGGGTGGCTATGGCTGCGAGCTCGTGCAGCGTCGCGTCGGTCGGGGTGGTCATCGTGGGGTCCTCTCGCGCTCGTCTTCGCGGATGGCTGCTTCCCAGCACTGCCCGCAGCCGGAGCCGCCGACGAGGCGGCGGGTCTCGCGGTGGTCGCAGCGGGTGGCGACCTTGGGTGCGAGTGCGTGGGATGCGGTGAGCCAGGCCGTCTTGGCGGTCTGGTGGGTGGCGGTGCCGGTGCCGGTGGCCTTGACGGCGCGGGCCAGGGACACGCCCTCGGCGACGGTGAGGGTCTTGTCCTCGACCATCTGCTGCGCGTCCTCGGGCAGCTCGGCCAGGAGCAGCCGCCCGGCGACCGTCTCGGTGGAGTAGCCGGTGCGCCGGGCGATCTCCGCGCGGGTCATCCCGCCGGCGGTGAGCTTCGCGAAGGCACTGGCCTGCTCGATCGGGGAGAGCGCCTTGTGCATGGCGGCGGCGAGCATGACCGTGAGCACGTCGTCGCGCTTGGCCGCTCGCGAGGCCAGCGCCGGGACGGCGTCGAGACCGATGCGCAGCGCCGCCTCGAGGCGGCGGTGCCCGTCGACGACGAACCAGCCGCCGGCCGCGCGCTTGCGCACCACGATCGGCTGCAGCATCCCCTGCGCGGCGATCGAGGCCGCGAGCGCCTCGATGTCGCCGAGGTCGTCGCGGGGGTTGATCGGGTCGGGGTAGAGCAGGTCGATGGCGATCGAGCCCATGTCAGCGCCCCTTCCGTGCGGATCGGAGCATCCGGGTGCGGTCGGTGTTGGACGTCGCGCCCCACACGCCGTGGAGGCCCGTGCCGGCGCGCAGCGCGACCTCGAGGCACTCGGTGACCGCGGGGCAGCGCCGGCAGATCGCCTTCGCCTCGTCGATCTGGTCCCGGTGCTGCTCGCTCTCGCCCGGCGGGAAGAACAGCTCGGGGTCCTCCTCGAGGCACGCGAGCCGCAGCGCGGGGTGCTCGCGGTCGTCGGCGTCGAGACGGCGCAGGGTCGCCTTCACGACGCACTGCTCTCGGTGTCCGCCGACTCGGCAGCGGCCTCGGCGGCAGCCACGGCGGCGGCCTCAGCGGCCACGCGCTCGCGCCAGGCCGTCAGCGCCTCGCGCTCGTGCTCGGCGAGGGCGTAGCCCCACGCCTCGAGCTGGGCCAGGTGGTCGGCCGTGGGATCGGACAGGCGCATCTCGCTCGCGTGCACGGGGAGGCGGAGGTCGCCGTCGTTGGCTGCGAGTGCGCAGGCGATGAGGAACTGGCCGCTGAGGGCGTCGTCGGTGAGCGCCGCGACGAGCGGGGTGTCGTCGTCCTCGTCCGGCTCGGGGAGCCCGAGCCACTGGGCCGCGACGGCGATGCCGTCGAAGAGGTCCCACCGGGCGGCGAGCGTCCGCGCTACATAGGACAGAGAGTTCGCCGGGCGCTTCGTCCGGGCCAGGAAGGCCGTGATCCACTCGGTGCGAACCGTCTCGGCCGCGGCGAACGCGGCACGGAGCTCCTCCGCCGCGGCCGCTCGCGCCGCCTCCGCCGCAGCCGCCCGCGCCGCCTCCTCCGGGTCCGCCTCGTCGACCGGCTCGACGGGCTCGGTGCCGGGGAAGTACCCGCCCCACGTCGGGCGGTGCCCGTGCGTGGCGACGTCGTCGCACCCGAGCTTCGGCACAGCGACCCGCGTCGAGCCCTCCCACCGCCACCCGATCCAGGCGACGTGGCCCGGGCAGGACGCGTGCTCGTCGGCGGTGATGGGCTTGTGGTCGTCCGTGCCCGGGCTGGCGGCGATGTTCGCGAGCTCGCGCACGATGGAGCTGCCCCACACGCTCGGCGCCTCGGCCAAGACGCGGGCACCCCGCGCCTCGAGATCGGCCCGCAGCGCAGCGGACGCCTGCTCTTCGGCCCTGCGGTCGCGGGCCCGCTGCAGGGCGTGCGGGAACGACGGCTGCCCGAGACGCTCAGCGAGCTCGGCCAGCGTCTCCTCGTCGTCGTCGAACTCCGCGAGCGCCGCGGCGTCGGCCAGGGTCGCCTCATGGGTGTGGATCTTCGCGCGGGCGTCCTCGGGCAGCGTGAGCAGCCGAAGCCGGGTCCGCACGGTCGTGGCCGAGCGCCCCGTGCGGCGGGCGAGGGTGTCGACGTCGAGGCCGAGGTCCAGCAGGCCCTGGTAGGCGTCGGCCTCCTCGACCGGCGACAGGTCGGTGCGCTGCACGTTCTCGACGAGCATGAGCTCGCGCTGGGCGGTGTCCGTCAGGGTCTCGTCGACGACGCCCGGCACGGCCTGCAGGCCCGCGAGCGCCGCGGCCGCGGCGCGGCGGTGGCCGATGACGAGGCGGAACCGGCCCGGGGCGTCCGGGTTGGGCACGACGAGGAGGTTCTGGCGGATGCCCTGCTCGCGGATCGAGTCGGCGAGCTCGGTGACGTCGCCGACGTCGCGGCGGGGGTTGTGCGGGTGGGGGTCGAGCAGGTCGAGGTGGAGGAGCTGGACGGTGCCGGGTGCGTGGGCGGCGCCGGTGAGGGCGTCGAGCGCGGAGGAGGACGCCTGCGACGGGGTCGGGGCGGGGACGGTGGTGCGCTTCTTCGCGGCGGCCATCGTCGAGGCGGTCTTCTTCGCGGGCGCCTTGGCCTGGGTGGTGGTGCTCATCGTGGGTTGGTCTCCTTCCCCGGTCATCAAGCCGGGTCGGTCGAGCTGGGCGGGGTGGTGGGCTTGCACTCGGGGTGGGTGGCGTAGTGGTGGGTGTGGCGGCGCTCGACGGGCAGGTCGAGCGGGTCCTCCTCCGTGATGCGCCGGCAGCGGCCGCCGAGCGGGCCGTCGACGGCGTACTGCGCGAACTCGTCGCCCGGGTCGGACGGGACGACGTCGAGCAGGAGGCGCGAGCGCTTGCCCGGCCTCATGCGCTCAGGGGCGGGCACGTAGCGGGAGAAGAACACCTCTGCCCCGCACGAGGGGCAGCGGGTGCGTGAGGCGCGGCCGACGACGTCGGGCGACGTCGGGCGTCCCCGGCGGGCGTTCACGGCAGCCGCCGGTACACGCGCACCATCGCGGCGTGAGCCGACGTGCCGGTCGAGGGCACGTGGACCTGGACCGTGCGCCCGCCGACGTCGACGGTGTAGGGCGCGATCAGCCCGGCCTTCCCGGCCGCGGAGAACAGTCCCCCGCGCGCCTTGGCCGGGATGCCCACCGCGTCGAGCGACGCGCGGACGTCGTTCACCGTGAACAACTCCCCCGGTCGCACGCCGGCGATCACGGCCATGAACGCGTCGACGTCAGGCTCGAGCACGTCCTCGATCGACTGCTGCTGCCACGCCTGGCGCGCCTGGGCCGCGAGCGCCGGGGTCGTCGTCGACGTCGTCATGGCCGCACCACCCTCCGAAGAGGAGCGATCGGCTCACGGCGACGCAGCTGGCGCAGCGGGATGAGCCGGCCGGTGAACGACTTCAGGTCCCGCGACCAGAACCCCGGGATGAGACCGAGGACGACGGGGCGGTCCTCGTAGCCCTCCCACGCGGCTTCGGTGACGCCGCCCGCGAGCGCCCGGGAGTAGACGCAGTCCCGCAAGTCCCGGCCCCGCTCGAGGCACGAGACCGAGTGCAGGATGTGGACGGTGCGGGTCGCGAGGGAGTACCGGCCCACGTGCAGGACCTCGAGGCGGTTCGCGCCGACGAGTTGTGCGACCTCTGACTGCGACATCTCGGCGCCCATCACAGGCCACCCGTCACGATCAGCGGGACGAGCACGCCGCACATGATCACCATCGAGACCACCGCGACCCAGCCCATGATCCGGTCGACGACGTCGGGCTCATTGGAGCGGCCGACGGACTCGGCGGCGACGGTGCGCACGAGCGCCTCGTCGTCGGGGTGGACGACGCCGGGGGTCACCGTCGCCCACCCCGCTTGCGCTCCGCGCCGTGGGCGAGCCCGGCGAGGATGCCGCCAGCGCCGATGAGGCCGAGCACGACCAGCACGACGACGTCACCGGCAGGGACCCCGGTCCGTGCGAGCTCGTCCGGGGCCTCGCCTGCGACCGGGTCGTCGTCGACGTCGGGCGTCTCGTCCGGCACGGGCTCGGGGCCGGGACCCGAGGTCGGCATCGGGGACGGCGACGACGATGGCTTCGGGGTTGACGTCGGGCCCGGGGTGGGCGTGGCACTCGGGCTCGGAGACGGGGTGACCACCTCCTCGGGGCACAGCGCGATCTCATCGGGCGTCATCGGCCGCGACCCGTCGCCGTCGAGCGTCACGACAGGCTCGCCCGGGACCCACCGCCCCGCGGCCGCGTCCCACACCCACGGAGTCGTTGTGACCTCGCGGTGCTGCGTGACGTTCTGGTCCGCGCACTGGTACCAGACGTCGACCCAGCGCACGACGACGACAGGGTCCGGCGCAGGGCCAGGCACGGGCGTCGGTGCTGACGACGACGGGGTCGGGGTCGGGGTCGGGTCAGCGCCCTCGAGGCACACCGGCACCTGACCGCCCTCGCCGAAGTGCTCGTCGAAGCCGTGCAGCTGGACCCAGGCGACGCACTCCGGCGGAGCGAGACCCAGCGCCGACCACGGCACGAACGAGACGCCAGCCAGCGCGTGAGACCGGCCCGGCTCGAAGTGCAGGTTCACCGTGCGGCCATCGGCGGTGCGGACGTTCGCGTCCTGCACGTCATCGGCCCCGAACACCCGACCGTCGGGCAGCTGCAAGCCCTCGGGCGTCACCGTGTACGGCGTCGACGAATCGGAACCAGCAGCGGCCGGGGTGGCGGCGGCGGTCGCCGCGACGAACGCGATGACGAGCACCGCGAGTACGAGCAGGACGTAGGCCACAACCTCGCTCAGGACGAGCGCGGCGATCTTCCATCGGGACTGCCCCGCGGACGGAGCGGTCGGTACGGTACGGGTGAGAACACGCCTCATGGCGGGAACTCCTCTCCAGGTGAGAGGCGGTGAGGGCCGGGATCTGTGGAAGGTGAGCGGCCCTCACCGCGCGAGCAGGGGAACCGTCAGGAGACGGCGACGGGCGTAGCGATCGCGTCCGCGAGCGCCGTGATGTCGCGGGGCAGGTCACGGGCGGCGCGGCGCTGCTCGAACATCCGGCCCCAGCGGGCCTGGACGGCCGCGACCCGGGGCGAGCCGGCGCCGTAGCGCTCGACGAGAGGGCGGACACGACGCGCGTAGGACTCGGCGAGGTCGGCGTCGCTGATCGACTCCGCCGTGCGGGTCACGATCGTGTGCTGCATGGGGGTTCCCTTCCCGTTCATCAGGCGGCGTGGGTGCGGTCAGTGCGTGGGGTGGTTGATCGCCGACTCCGCCGGCGAAGCGAGGACGGTCGCGGCGTCGTTGAGGACCCAGTGCTCGCCTGCGATCCAGAGATGGGTGTGGACGTGCCCGAGCACCCAGCCGATGACGTTCCTCGGGCAGTGCGCGGTGTCGTAGGTGCACTGCAGGGCGTCCGAGATCCCGCCGCAGACGACTTCCGACCGCGGGGAGGTGAAGAGCACCTTCAGGCCGACGAACGTCTCGTCGATGCTCGACGGGACGACTCGGACGAGGTAGCCGCGAGCCGTCATCACGGGGCGGTCAGGTGCTTCCTCCCCCACGGCAGAGGTGGCGTCGCTACCGTGAGCGGCACCATCCGCCAGCCTCAGGAGCCCGCTATGACCCAGCCGCCCGTCGTCCCCGACACCGCCAGCTCGCTCAGGTCCGGCTTCATCGCCATCGGTCTCGGCATCGTCGCTCTCATCTACGGCATCAACGGCGAGATCCAGCAGCTCGCCGTCGGCGGCGTGGTCGCGCTCGGTGTCGGCGGCTTCCTCATCGCCCAGGGCCTCGTCCGCAGTGCCCGCAACCGTGACGCGGTCACGAAGGCGCTCCTGGAGCAGGCGCAGCGGCCCGAGCAGGACTGACCGGGCGCTCACGCGTCGGCCTCGCCGTCGCTGCCGGACCGCAGCAGCCGCTCCACCTCGGACCGCCGGAAGCGGCGGTGACCGGTGGGGGTGCGCTCCGCTCGGATGCGGCCTGCGCGCTCCCACCGCTTGAGGGTGTCCGTGGACACCCCGACCAGAGCCGACGCCTGCCCAACGGGCAGGAGCTCGTCGACTCTTGATGCCAGATTCGGAGCATGCTTTCTTTGCATGGGGCATAGAGAAGCATGCTCCGAGAAGAGGAGTCAAGCGCTGCGTGTGACGCATGCCGCACTTGCTGCCCCTTGCATGGGTTTACCGGGGGTGGCACACTCGACGCATGACCACGCAACCTGACTACGCACACGCGGTAGTCCCGGCATGGACGCTCGGTGACCGCCTCCGCAAGATCCGCCTGACCGCCGGCATGGACCAGCGGTCGTTCGCGGGCGCTCTCGGCGTCACAGCAAGCCGGATCGCCTCATGGGAGACCGACCGCGCGACCCCGCGCGACCTGGTGACACTGGCCAAGCGCGTCGAGCTGCTTACGCGCGTCCCTGCGACGTGGCTTCTGGGTCTGGACGCAGAACACCCCCGCCCGGGAGGCCCGGACGGGGGTGATGTGGTGCGCCATCAGGGACTCGAACCCCGAACCCGCTGATTAAGAGTCAGCTGCTCTGCCAATTGAGCTAATGGCGCGCGATGCAGAACGTTACACGGATCAGGCCGCGGTTGTGAAACTGACGGCGCCCCGCCGGGGTGTGAAGGCCGTCACGTCCCGCTCCGCCCCTGCCGCGCGTCTCACAGGTACAGGCCGGTGCGCTCCCCGGGCTGCTCCGTGCGCGCCACGGCGTGGACGTCCTTCTCCCGCAGCAGCACGTACAGCACGCCCTCGAGCTCGACCTCGGGCCGGTCCTCGGGGTCGAAGAGCACGGTGTCGCCGAGCGCCACCTGCCGCACGGACTGCCCGACCGCGACGACGCGCGCCCACGCGAGCCGGCGCCCGACGACGGCCGTCGCCGGGATGACGATGCCCGCCGCGGACCGCCGCTCCGAAGCCTCCTTGTCGAGCAGGAGCAGGAGGCGGTCGCCGAGCATGCGGATCGGCGGGGCGGGGGTCTCGTGCTGCGGATCACTCACGTCTCGAACCCTAACCTCCCGGCGGACACGCCTAGGATCTGGCGGTATGACCACCCGTCTCGCCGTCGGCGACCTCGCTCCTGACTTCATCCTGCCGACCGCGGACGGCGGCAAGGTCACGCTGTCCGAGCTGCGCGGCCAGCACGTCGTCGTGTACTTCTACCCCGCCGCGATGACGCCCGGCTGCTCGCTCGAGGCGTGCGACTTCACGACCGCCCGCCCGGACTTCGAACGCAAGGGCTTCACGATCATCGGCGTCTCCCCCGACACCGTCGAGCGGCTCGCGGAGTTCGCGGCGCGCGACGGGCTCACGCACGTCCTCGCCGCCGACCCCGAGCGCACGGTCCTCGAGGCCTGGGGGGCGTGGGGCGAGAAGAACCTCTACGGCAAGACGGTGACGACCGTCATCCGCTCGACGATCGTCGTCGGCCCGGACGGGCGGGTCGTCCACGCCGCCTACAACGTCAAGGCCACCGGCCACGTCGCACGGCTCCGCGCGGCGCTCGGCATCGACTGAGCCCGCACCGAGGGCAGTGGCGCACCGGGGGCGCTGGCGCACCGAGAGCGGTGGCGTGTGTCCGCACCGGACTGGCTACTGTGGGCACGCACGCGCGAGTGGCGTAACTGGCAGCCGCGCCAGGTTTAGGTCCTGGTGTCCTTGGACGTGCGGGTTCGAGTCCCGCCTCGCGCACACGACGACCCCCGCCCCCCCCC